>CAZEAF010000005.1:2033-4026 GCA_964510125.1 uncultured Coriobacteriaceae bacterium | reverse complement strand
GCGGGCCAGGAACGCGGCCGCGGAGAGCTGAACCCCCTGGTCGCGCATCTGCCGGCGCAGGTCCAGGTAGCGCCGGCGGGCCTCCAGATACTCGCGACGCTGCCGCCTGCTCACCTGGGCCAAGGTTGCCTCGCCGCGGGAGAGCTCATGGACGGCTGCCACGGGATGGACGTCGCTCGTCACGCGCACCAGGGAGGTCACGACGGGGATAATCAGAACCGTAAGGGCGCCCGACGTCACCAGGACGGAGGCGACTTCGCCCGACATGGCGTCCGCGTTCACGGCAACCGAGGTCACGGCCACAATCAGAGGCAGGGCCATCGTGCAGTAGGCGGCGGTGGAGAAGGTCTCCCGCCAGGTGAAGGACCGCGTCTGGGAGTTGAGGCGCAGCGAGACGGCGACGACGCCCCCGCGCACGGCGATAAGCAGGCCGATGAAGCCACAGAGCATGCCGGGGTTGGCAAAGGCGGCCGAGAGGTCTATGCCCGCCCCGGAGATGACAAAGAAGACGGGAATCAGGAAGCCCTGGCCGATGCCCTCTATGCTCTCCTCCAGGTCCTCGTTGCCATCGGGAAAGACGGAGCGCAGGATGAAGCCGGCTGCAAAGGCGCCCAGCACGACGTCCAGGTCGAAGGCCGCCGAGAGGGCGATGAGAAACACCAGCAAAAGGACCGTCAGCCGAAGGAGGATGTGGGAGGAGGAACCGGCGCTGTCCTTGATGAAGCGGTAGATGTAGGTGCCGGCCTTCCTCGCGGCGCGGGGCAAAAAGCCCAGCACCAGGCAGACGGCCACAAAGACCATCAGGATGATGGCCGTGGCGCCCAAAGACCGGGCCGACAGCAAAAAAGCCATGGCCAGGACAGGCAGGACCTCGCCTGTGGCCCCGTAGGCCGTTATGGCGTTGCCCACCGGCGTGCCCGTCAGGCCGCGCTCGCGCATGATGGGGGCCAGGGTCCCATAGGCGGTGGTGGTGAGGGCGATGGCAAAGGCCAGACCGCCGATGCCGCTGAAACCCTCGCTCGGCAGGACGAACCGGGCAAAGGCCAGGCCAATGGCGATGGAGACAAGCCAGGCCAGCGAGGCGTAGGCGCCCGTTTTGTTCACGAGCTCGCGGGGCTCAATCTCAAAGCCAGCCATGAGGAAGAGAAAGCCCAGACCCAGCTCGGAGAGCATCTCGAGGGCTTCGCCATCCGTCTGGACCCAGCCCAGCATGTTGGGCCCCAGGATGGCGCCGGCAAAGACGAAGAAGACCACCTCGGGCACAGGCTTGCCAGGGATGAGGCTGGCCAGGAGGGGGGCCAGAAAGGTCACGAGCAGGATGATACTGAGGGATATGAGCTGGGTTTCCATTGATTTGCCGCTCCGCCGAGTCCGCCTTGCAGGCCGGCGCATCGCCACATGGGCAATCGGGCAAAAAACAGGGCGCCAGCACCTTCCAAAGGTTACCAGCGCCCCGGTCTGGAGCAAGTTTGAATTCAGTGAATGCGGCGAATCCGTGCTTGTCGGACAGCTGCTAGCCATCCGCCTAGCCGGCTACCTGCCGCAGGACCCGCCGGCTGCGCCGGACCCTCAGGCAGTCTTCTCCCCGCCGGTAGCCGCGCCCAGGACAAAGCCAATGGCAAGAAGGGGCACCGCCACAATAAGCGCAGGCAGGCCCACCCATAGGATACTGCCGATGACCGCGAGGATGGTAAAGGGGACAGCCAGCAGGGAGAAAGCCACCTTGAAGAGGGCGCAGAGTATCTTTGCGGCCGAGATGGCGATGGCCATCAGAAAAAGCACGACGAACAGCGTGGTAATCATAAGAACCAATCCCTTCTTGCAGGGCCCGCCCACCGCCTTGCGGCGCAGCCTCCGCTTGCTCTCGAGTAAGTTATACCCAAGCTCCATGAACCCGAGATTGAGCCCAGATTAAGGTTGTCTGAGCGTCGCCTTGACGGGCGGAGGACATGGGCGAGGAGCGCGGGGAGGGCGTCGCCTTGACAAGCTGGAT
>CAZEAF010000005.1:0-1933 GCA_964510125.1 uncultured Coriobacteriaceae bacterium | reverse complement strand
GCTGCGGCTTATGAATCGTGGCACGGCATGGGTAGAATCTTGCCATTGCACCCCATTTTTAGGAGGTCACCATGGAGTTTGATGAGGTCATCAAGTCGCGCTATTCCTGCAAGCAGTACAGCGATCAGCCAGTGAGCGAGAAGGACCTGCAGGCCATCCTAGAAGCGGGCCGCCTTGCCCCCACCGCCAAGAACCTGCAGGAACACCATATCTATGTGCTTGCCTCGGACGAGGCCCGCGCCAAGTTCGACAGCATCTGCCCCTGTCGCTACAACGCGCCGGTGGTCTTGGTCGTGGCCTATGACGCCAATCGCACCTTTACCTATCCCGGCGGCAAGTACGACTCGGGCGCAGAGGACATCAGCATCGTGGCCACCTACCTGATGCTGGCCGCCGCCAACCGCGGGGTCAATTCCTGCTGGGTCAACTTCTTCGACCCCGACGAGATGGCCGCCGCCCTCGACCTACCCGAGGGCCAGGTGCCCGTGCTGGCCATGGACATGGGTCACGTGGCCGACGGTGCGGGGCCCTTGCCCAACAACAGCGAGCGCAGGCCCCTTACCGAGACGGTCACCAGAATCTAGCTGCGGGGACGTTCCCTTACTTGCTGGCCTCAGCGGTGTCGACCGCCGAGTCGGCAGCGACCGTGGCACCCTCGGCGGCCGCGTCGTCCTTGGTCTGCTCGAAGAGCCACTCGCGCACGGGTGCAGCCTTATAGGCGTAGTCGAAAGAGAACATGTGCTCGCTGGTCCCCTCGGCCGTGCCCTCGGGCAGGACGGTCCCCTTCACCCAGGTGATGTAGTTGGCCTTGGTCCCCGCCGCAAAGAGCTCCTGGGCCGCCTCGGCGATCTGGTCCTCGGTCCAGGTGGCGTCCCATTGGGCCTGGCTGTAGGCCACGCCGTCGGCGTCGAACTGGCCGCTCAGCTCCTGCACGCCCGAGTAGGCCTTTTGGTCGCCCTCGGCCGCAAAGTAGACAAAGGTCCGCTGCTCAAGCGGGGTGATGGTCGCCAGGTCCCACTGGCCGTCGACGAACATGCAGGCGGTGTAGAGGTCGGGGTGGGTGGCGGACAGATACATCGAGGTCATGCAGCCCATGGACTGGCCGGTGCCGTAGACGCGGGCCGTGTCGACCGCGTAGGTAGCCTCCATATACTCGATGAAGTGGGCCGTGAGCTCGACGTACTCGCTAATCGTCGACCCGTTGTTGTCGTCGATGACCGTCACGGTGTAGGAGGGCACGGCGACGATGCAGGGGTGGTCGGCCTGCCAGGCGTCGCTGGCCCAGATCAGGCCGCCCCAGCCCTGGGTGAGCGAGACGGTGGGGTCGTTGCCGACGGTGGTTGAGTCGCCGATGAAGACGATTAGCGGGTACTTGGTCGCGCTGTCGGCGTCGTAGCCCTCGGGCAGGAAGAGGTTATAGGTGATGGAGAGGCCGCTGGCGGCGTCGTCATAGTCGAGCTGACTGAACTTTGGGGCCACGTTGGCAATCATGTCCTGGAGCTCGGCGTCGGAGCCCTTGTCGACCATGCCGCCGCCCATACCGCCGCTCATGCCGCCAGCGCCGCCGCGGCCGCCGGAGCGCATGCCCTCTTCAGGAGCTTCCGCCGCCAAGGCGTCCCGGATTTGGTTGCGGCTGCCAAGGCCGACCGACCCCAAACCGAGCGCCGCCGCGACGCCTGCCGCCGAGGCGACCAGCCCGCGCCGGGAGATAGCCATGCCGTCCCCCGCCTTGCTCGCGCCCCCGACGCCCTTCCCGCCTCTGATGCCTGCCATAGTCTGTTCCTTTCTCTATTCTTAGCTTAATAGAGCCCATAGACATGTAATTGTGTATCTACTTGCATGTTCTGCAGCATGCTATCAGATAAGGTGATTCTGAACAAAGCATGGAACCGCAGCTCGCCGTTGTAATGCGACCACGGTACAGCCGGCAGAC
>CAZEAF010000004.1:42372-48426 GCA_964510125.1 uncultured Coriobacteriaceae bacterium | reverse complement strand
TACGCAAAAGCCTGCCCTTGGTCAGTCCAAGCAGCAGGCTTTTATCTTGTGAACATCAGACCGGTGAACGTCAGGGCGGCATGACGGGGGCAACCCTTGAGGCTGCGGCAGCGCCCTTTCCTTTATGCCATGTGGGTGCGGCAGTAAGGGCAGACCCTCCAGTCGGCGTCCAGGGGGCGGTGGCAGTTGGGGCAGACGTTGCGGACCTGCGTGTCGCACATGGGGCAGACAATGTAGTCACGGTCGATAGGGGCGCCGCAGGTGGGGCAGGTGCCGTAGCGGAGCAGCTCGTGCTCGCGCAGGGCAATCTCCAGTTCCTGTTCGTCACGGTCGATGGAGTACTGGTTGGGCCTCAGAATCAGATAGGCCACCAAACCGATTAGGGGCAGGATGGAGATGATGCCCCACGCCCACCAGGCCGCCGAGCCGCGGGCCCGGGCGTCTTTGATGACGTAGACAATCGAGAGCAGGTAAAGCAGGACGACGCAGATGCCGAGGAGCACCAGGACCAGGCGCACCTGAGGCGTGAAAATCAGTTCGATAAGCTCGGACATACGAGTCCCTTCTGGGCGTATCCCTGTATATTCACCGGGCCTTGGCGGCCGACGGCGCAAGGGGAGGCCGTCGGTGAAGACACAGACCCAGTCTTCGCGATTCTACCAACAATCAGGCCAGGAGTCCCCGCACCTCGCCGATGAGCGTGATAGTGCCACAACAGACAAAGGGTTGGCCGTCCATGAGGTCGAGGGCCTCCTGGACGTTTGGGCACACGACCGGGTCAACGCCGGTCTCCTCGGCGACCTCGGCGGCCAGGTCCTCGGCCGGACAGGCGCGCTCGGAGCCAGACTGGGTGACCATAATCCGGTCGAAGAGGGGCGCCACCTCGTGCACGATGCCCCGGTGGTCCTTGTCGGCCAAGGCGCCGAGGAGCAGGGTCGGCCGCTTGGACCGGTCGGGCTCGGCATCGCGCACCGCCTGGGCAAAGGCTGCAGCCGACTGGGGGTTGTGACAGGCGTCGAGCACGACGAGGGGGTCGGTTCCCACCAGGTCGAAGCGGCCGGGCGTGGGGCAGGCGGCTATCGCGGCCCGGGCGGGACCCAGGTCGAGGGGCTTGCCGTGAACCAGCGTTGCCAAGACCAGAGCGCAGGCCACGTTTTGGGCCTGGTAGGCGGGGGCGTTCAGGCAAATCTGGGTGTAAAGGCACTCGACTATGGTGGCGTCGGGCACAGCCTTGCGCAGGCCACCGCCCGTCTTGTCGTCGGCCCCGGCCACACCAGCCCCGGCCCCGGCCTTGCCCGATGACTCCCCAGGCAGGAAGGCCTGAACCAGACATGTCAGCCTCAGCTCGTCGGCCAGGTGGCTTGGCCGCTTGGTGATGGCGAAGGCCGCGCGGGGTATGACCCCCAGCCGACTCGGGAGGTCTTCAGCCGGAGTGTCCGCATCCACGAGCCCGGTGGGGACAACCCCCTGGTCACCACAGCGGTCCAGCATGACGTCGAGGACCTCTTGGGGCCGCACGGCGTTGGTCCCCAGCACGCAAGGGACGCCGTGCCGGATGACGGCGGCCTTTTCGCGCGCGATGGCCTCCAGGGTGTCCCCCAGGATGCCCGTGTGGTCCAATCCGATGCCCGTGATTGCGCAGGCGCAGGTGTCGACCGCGCTCGTGGCGTCCCAGCGTCCGCCCAGGCCCACCTCCAGCACGGCCACGTCGACGCCCGCCTGGGCGTACATGACCAAGGCGGCGGCCGTGAGCAACTCGAACTCGGTCACGCCCAGCCTAGCCGCCGCATCGCCGCGGGCCCGGACCCGGTCCCAGGCCGCCAAAGCCCAGGAGACCCCACTTGCGAAGGGCTCCTCCCCCATCACGGCGCCGTCGACCTCGACCCGCTCGGTGTAACTCACCAGGTGGGGGCTGGTGTAGAGGCCCACCCTGTGGCCGGCCCCCCGCAAAAGGGCGGCCGTGTAGCGCGAGGTGGACGTTTTGCCGTTGGTGCCCGCCACCTGCACGCACCGGTAGGCCCGCTCGGGATGGCCCAGCTCCTCGAGCAAGGCTCGGATGGGGTCCAACGAGGGGTCGATGCCAAGGCGCCGGGCATCCTCGATGCGGGCTATGGCCTCGTCAAAGGGCAGGTCCTGGCCTTGGCCCAGAGAAAAGGGCGGGGCCCACCGCTGGGCAGGCCCCGTCGTCTTTGTCCCGGCCGTCTTAGGAGAGGTCGGCAATCTGCGCCTCCATGAGGGCGATGGACTCTTCGAGCTCGGCCTGGCGGGCGCGCTTCTCGTCCACGACACTGTCGGCAGCCTTGGCCAAAAAGCCCTCGTTGCCCAGGACCTTGACTATGCCAGCCAGCTCCTTTCTGGCCTTGTCCAGCTGGCCCTGGGTCCGCCTGACCTCCTTCTCGAAGTCCACAAGGCCGCCCAGCTCGACGTAGAGCTTGAGGCCCTCGTCCAGAGCAGAAAGGGATGCCGCCGGCTTGGCGACACCCGCGGCCAGCGTCAGGCTGGACAGGCGGCCCATGGCGACAATCTGCGCGCGGGCGCCCTCGATGCGGGCCAGGTCCTGGTCGGACGCGTCGATGGTGAGGGCCAGCTCCTGGCGGGGCGACAGACCGAACTTGGCACGGGTGGAGCGGGCAAAGCCCACCACGGACCTGACCAGGTCGAAGGTGTGCTCGGCCTCCTCGTCGACATACCCGGACAGGGTGTCGGCGTCGGGCCACTGGGCCAGCATGAGCAGGTCGCCCTCCCCCTTGCCCCCGTCGGCAAAGGCGCTGGCCCGCTGGCGGTCGGTCAGGGGCAGCTTCTCCCAGATGTACTCGGTGACGAAGGGCATGGCCGGGTGGAGCAGGCGCAGGGCATTATCGAGCACAAAGACCAGGTTGCGCTGGGCCTGCAGGCGGGCGGCGGCTTGCCCCTCGGTCATGGTCTCGCCATCGGCCACGGGGCGCAGGGCGCCTTTGCTGCACTCGATGTACCAGTCGCAGAACTCGTTCCAGAAGAAGGAGTAGAGCAGGCGGGCCAGGTCGCCAAAGAGGTACTCGTCCAGGTCGGCTTTGACTTGGGCAGCCAGTTTGGCCAGGCGGGAGAATATCCACCTGTCGGCGTCGGTGACGGGCTTGGCCTCGCCGGGCTCGTAGCCGTCCAGGTTGGTGAGGACGAAACGGCTGGCGTTCCAAATCTTGGTTACGAAGGAGCGGCAGTTCTTGATCTTGTCCTCGTCGAACTTGACGTCCTGGTTGCTGGTCACGAACATGAGCAGGCCGAAGCGCATGGCGTCGGCGCCGTACTCGCCGATGAGCTTCATGGGGTCGACGCCGTTACCCTTGGACTTGGACATGCGGCTGCCGTCCTTGGCCAGGACCGTCGGGTAGATGACCACGTCATGGAAGGGGACCTCGCCCGTGAAGTAGAGCGAGCTCATGACCATGCGGGCCACCCACAGAGCGATGATGTCGCGGGCTGTGACCAGGCAGGAGGTGGGGTGGTGGCCCCCCAGCTGCTCGGGGTGGTCGGGCCAGCCCTGCGTGGCAAAGGTCCATAGCTGGCTGGAGAACCAGGTATCGAGCACGCTCTCGTCCTGATGCACGTGGTGGCCGCCACACTCAGGGCAGGTGTCGGCGTCCTCCATGAGGGCGTCCTGCCAGCCACAGTCGTCGCAGTAGAAGACGGGAATCCGGTGGCCCCACCAGAGCTGGCGAGAGATGCACCAGTCCTTGAGGTTCTCCATCCAAGTCAGGTAGGTCTGGGCCCAGCGGGCTGGATAGAAGGTCACGTCGCCGCTGGTCACAGCCTCGGTGGCCGGGCCCTTGAGCTTGTCCACGGCCACGAACCACTGCTCGGACAGCCAGGGCTCCAGGGCGGAGTCGCAGCGGTAGCAGTGCATGACCGAGTGTTCGATATCCTCGATGTGGTCGAGCAGGCCGTGGTCCTCGAACCAGACGACCACAGCCTCGCGGGCCTGGTCGCGGTCCAGGCCGGAGAACTCGCCGTAGCCGTCCACGACGACCGCGTGCTCGTCGAAGATGTTAATCTGGGGCAGGTCGTGGGCCTGGCCCATGGCGTAGTCGTTGGGGTCGTGGGCAGGCGTGACCTTGACGAAGCCCGTGCCGAAGCCGGCGTCGACGTGGTAGTCGGCGAAAATCGGAATCTCGCGGCCCACGATGGGCAGGACCACGGTCTTGCCGACGAACTTGGCCTTGTCCGGGTCCTTGGGGCTCACGGCCACGCCGGTGTCGCCCAGCATGGTCTCGGGGCGGGTCGTGGCGACGACGATGTAGTCCTGCCCGTCCACTGGCTCCTTGAGCGGGTAGCGCAGGTACCAGAGGTGGCCTTTCTCGTTGCGGTACTCTGCCTCGTCGTCGGAGATGGCTGTGTCGCAGGAGGGGCACCAGTTGACTATGCGCTTGCCCCGGTAGATGAGGCTGTCATGGTACCAGTCGCAGAAGACCCTGCGGACGGCGCGGGCATAGTCCGGGTCCATGGTGAAGCGCTCATTGGCAAAGTCGACCGAGCAGCCCATGCGCTTAATCTGGGAGACGATGATGCCACCGTACTCGTGGGTCCAGTCCCAGCAGGCGTCGACGAACTTGTCGCGGCCAATCTCCAGGCGGGAGACGCCCTCCTCCTTGAGCTTCTTGTCCACCTTGGTCTGAGTGGCGATGCCCGCATGGTCGGTGCCGAGAATCCAACGGGTTGAGACGCCCTGCATGCGGCGGTAGCGGACGATGGTGTCCTGGATGGTGTCGTCCAGAGCGTGGCCCATGTGGAGCATGCCGGTCACGTTGGGCGGCGGTATGGTGACCGTGCAGTCGCCCACGCCGGGGCGGCGCGCATAGGCGTCGGCCTCCAGCCAAGCGTCGATAATCGACGGCTCCACGGTTTGCGGGTCGTAGGTCTTAGACATCTCTTCTTCCACGAAATACCTCCCGACATGCAGGAATACACCGGTACATGGGACTGCCCGTATTCTGGATTATTCAGTATACACATGAGTTCGCCACCTAATCAGCGTGCATGCAGCTGGGAGGTGGTAAAGTAACGGTTCCAACATGGTTTTACGCTGGCAGGGAGGCGACCGGATGATTGAGGACAGACCAATGTCACTTGCCGACCATGTCAGGTCGGCTGGCCAGTCGGTACTCGGCCTGTGGCATACCTTCCGCGACTACCTGCGCCGGGCCCGCCGCCATGAGCTGGATGCCCGCGGCAAACGCCAGCTGGTCGCCCTTTTGGTCGCCCTGGCCGTGGCCCTTTTGGTCTGCGTCTTCATCGCCATCCCCCTGTCCCAGCTCATAGCCGACCCCCGCGTCTTTTCCAGCGTCCTCCACGACAACTACGCCCTGACCGCCGTGGTCTACGCCCTCATCAACACCCTGCACGTCTTCATCGCCGTCATCCCCGGCGAGCCGCTGGAACTCGGGGCCGGCTTCCTCTTTGGGACCTGGGGCGGCCTCATTGTGGTGAGCGTGGGCCTGGGTCTGGGCGAGCTTTTTACCTTTTTGCTGGTCAGGCGCTATGGGACCCGATTGGTCCATCTCTTTGTCAAGCAGGAGACCTTAGACGGCCTGGTCCTCTTCCGCGACCCCAAGCGCCGCAATGCCATTACCTTCCTCATGATGTTCCTGCCCGGCACCCCCAAGGACATCTGGTCCTACATCATCGGCCTCACGCCCATGAGGCTGTCCACCTGGATGGTCATCTCTCTGACCGCCCGCATTCCCTCCATCCTCATCTCCACCTTCTGCGGAGCCGCCTTTGCCCAGGGCAGCTACGGGACCTCGGGCTTCACCTTTGCCCTGTGCATCATCCTCTCCGTCTTGGGCCTGCTCTACTACGGCCGCATTGACCACCAGGCCAAGGTGGCCGCCGAGATGGACAGGGTGGCGCGGCGCGAGTGGGAGCAGGAGGGGGGCAGCCGCAACGACGCCGCCACCTACGACCCTGTGGACGACGCCCACGCCCGTTTGTAACGCACGGCCTAATCTGCCGGGGCCGGCCCACATGGCTTGGCCGCACAAGCCCGCATGCGCCCACCGTATGCGCCCCTGTATGTGACCC
>CAZEAF010000004.1:40121-42272 GCA_964510125.1 uncultured Coriobacteriaceae bacterium | reverse complement strand
TCCCGTGCCCTAGGCGCTCTCCAGGTCGCCCTTGCCCCCGACCAGCTTGGGCTTGGGCTTTCGGCCGCTCTTGAGGGGCTTCACCACGCTGGAGGAGTTGACCCGCAGGGGCTGTTCCTTGCCCTCCACGGAGGACTCGGTGACCACGACCTCGGTCACGCCCTCCTCGCTGGGCAGGTCGTACATGGTGTCCAGAAGGACCCCCTCGCAGATGGCGCGCAGACCGCGGGCGCCCGTCCCATGCTTGAGAGCCTTCTGCGCGATGGCACGCAGGGCCTCGGGCGTGAAGGTAAGTTTGACGCCCTCCATCTGGAACATGCGGACATACTGCTTGACCAGGGCGTTCTTGGGCTCGGTAAGGATGCGCACCAGGTCGTCCTCGGACAAGCTCCGCGTGGCGGTGATGACCGGGATGCGGCCTACGAACTCGGGAATCATACCAAAGCGGTGCAGGTCCTCGGGTAGGCACTGGGCGATGAGGTCGTCGGACTTCTCGCTCACCTTCTCGCGCAGCTCGGAATTGAAGCCCACGCCCCTCTTGCCGATGCGCTCGGCGATAATCTGGTCCAGCCCCACGAAGGCGCCGCCCAAGATGAAGAGGATGTTGGTGGTGTCAATCTGGATGAGCTGCTGCTGGGGGTGCTTGCGACCGCCCTGGGGCGGGACGCTGGCGACCGTTCCCTCGAGGATTTTGAGTAGGGCCTGCTGCACGCCCTCGCCGGAGACGTCGCGGGTAATGGAGACGTTCTCGGACTTCTTGGCAATCTTGTCAATCTCGTCCACGTAGATGATGCCCAGCTGGGCCTTGTCCACGTTGCCGTCGGCCGCGTTGATGAGCTTGAGCAGGATGTTCTCGACGTCCTCGCCCACGTAGCCGGCCTCCGTCAGGGTGGTGGCGTCAGCGATGGCGAAGGGGACCTTGAGGAAGCGCGCCAGGGTTTGGGCGAGCAGGGTCTTGCCAGTGCCCGTGGGGCCGAGAATCAAGATGTTGGACTTGGCCAGCTCCACGTCGTCGCCGCTCTTGGCGTTGAGGCTCATGAGCTTGTCATTGGAGCCGATGCGCCGGTAGTGGTTGTAGACGGCCACGGACAGGGCCCGCTTGGCGGACTCCTGGCCCATGACGTACTGGGAAAGCTCCTCGTAGATTACGTGGGGCGTGGGGAGGTTGGAGAGGTCGATGCCCTCCTCGCCATCCTCCTCCTCGCCAATCCCGTTCTCGGCGAGCATCTCCCGGCAGGTCTCTATGCACTCGTCGCAGATAAAGACCCCGTTGGGGCCCGCAACGAGCTTGGCAACCTCGCTTTGCGACTTGCCGCAGAAAGAGCAATGCAGCTCGGGCGAGTAATCGTCGTCGATGCCCATGGCTGACCTAGGCCTCGTTCATGGGCGTGCCGGCAGGAAGGCCGGAGCCGGCGCGGTCCACAATCACCTTGTCTGCCAGGCCATAGGCCACGGCGTCCTCGGCGGTCATGTAGTTGTCGCGCTCGGTGTCACGCTGGATGGTCTCCAGGCTCTGACCGGTGTTGTTGGCCAGAATCTGGTTCATGCGGTCACGGGTTTTCTTCATGTAGTCGGCAACGATGGCGATTTCGGTCTGCTGGCCCTGGGCGCCGCCGCTGGGCTGGTGGATGAGCACCATGGAGTTGGGCAGGACGTAGCGCTTGCCCTTGGTACCGGCTGACAGCAGGACGGCCGCCATGGAGGCGCACTCGCCCAGGCAGATGGTCGACACATCGCACTTGATGTAGTTCATCGTGTCGAGGATGGCCAGGCCCGCCGTGACGGAGCCGCCCGGAGAGTTGATGTAGAGCGAGATGTCCTTGTCAGCGTCCTGGCTCTCAAGATGCAGCAGCTGGGCCACGACGAGGTTGGCGGACACGTCCGTGACCTCCTCGCCGAGGAAGATGATGCGGTCATTGAGCAGGCGCGAGAAGATGTCGTAGCTGCGCTCCCCGCGCGGGGACTGCTCGATGACATAGGGCACCAGGGCCGAGCTGGGGTGAAGGATGTCATTCATATACATGGACCTCCCCGGAAAGGGCAAGGCTAGGCCTGCTCCCCTTCCTTCGTCTCGGCAGCGGTCTTCTTTGCCGCCGGCTTCTTAGTCGTGGTCTTCTTGGCAGCCGGCTTCTTGGCGGGCTCTGCCGTCTC
>CAZEAF010000004.1:29811-40021 GCA_964510125.1 uncultured Coriobacteriaceae bacterium | reverse complement strand
TCGGCCGTCTCGGCTGCGGCAGCCTCTGCAGGGGCGGCTTCCTCGGCCTTCTTGGCAGCCGGCTTCTTGGCGGCAGGCTTCTTGGCCGCGGTCTTCTTGGCGGGCTTGGCCTCAGCCTTGGCCTCGTCGGCCTTGGCCTCTTTTGCCTCCTCGGCCGGGGGCTCGTCGGACACGGTCACGTTGGCGGTCTCGAGCAGCCAGTCGATAGCCTTGTTGCGGCGGACGGAGACGCGGACGGCGGGCATGCGGCCGTCGGCCAGGAACTGCTTCTTAGTGGCCTCCCAGTCCTTGATGCCGGTCTTCTTGAACTCCTCGTCCAGGTCCTCGTCGGTGCAGTCGAAGCCCTTCTCGGCCACCAGAGCGTCGAGGGCGAGGGATTCGGTGGCGATGTCGGTAGCCTGGCGCTGCAGGTCGCCGAGGAAGGTCTGGGAGTCGATGCCGTTGCCAGCCAGCCAGGCGTCGAGTGTGAGGCCCTGGGCCTGGAGCTGGTTGAGGAAGTTCTGGCCCAGCTCCTGGAAGACGGTCTGGACGTACTCGGGCGTGGGCTCGCCGTCCAGGCGCATGGCCAGGGAGCGGGTCACCGCGTTCTCCTTGATCTGGGGCAGCTGGGCCTTCTTCTGGTCGCCAATCTCCCTGGAGATGGAAGCGCGCATGGCGGCCACGTCATCAAAGCCGAACTTGTCCTTGGCGAAGGCGTCGTCCACCTCGGGCAGGGTGTGCTTGACCAGGCGGTTGAGGGTGACGTCCAGCTTGACGGTCTCGGGCTTGGGGGCCTCTTCGCCCTCAGCAGGCTCGGGCTGGGGCAGGGAGACCTCCACGCCCTCCTTCTTATCGCCGGGCTTCATACCGAGCAGGGCCTGGTCGAACTCCTCGGGCATCATGCCCGCGCCCAGGTGGTAGAGGCGGTTGGCGAAGGTGAGCTGCTTGTACTCCTCGGGAGCCTCGAGCTTGACGTAGCAGAAGTCGTCGGCCTCGACGCCGCGGCCCTCGATGTCCTCGTACTTGCCGAAGTAGCCACGGAAGGTCTCAATCTGGTTGTCGACCTCCTTGTCCGTGGCCTCCCCGCTGGGGATGGTGATGTTGACCGGGTCGAAGGAGCTGAGCTTGAGCTCGGGGCGGACGACGTAGCCGACCTTGAAGGTGAAGTCCTTGCCGCTCTCGACGGTCTCAGCCTGGGGGATGAACTGGGCCTCGCCGACGGGCACCAGGTCCTCGGCCTCGCGCACCTGGGCCTCCAGAGACTCAACCAGGGTCTGCGTCGCCTCGCCCATGACACCGGCATGGCCCAGGCGACTGTCGATGACGGCGCGGGGGGCACGGCCCGGACGGAAGCCAGGGAAGCGATAGTCCTTGGCAAGCTTCTTATAGGTGCTGGCGATGGTCTTGTCCACGTCCTCCGAGGCAACCGTGACGGTGACCGTGACCCTGTTGTTGTCCAGACGCTCTGCCGATGTCTCCAACGTTCCTCCAACTAGACTCAACGGGCCTCTTTGGCCCGCCCGGGCAAAACGCCCGAAAACTGTTTTGGTGCGGGCGAAAGGGTTCGAACCTTCACGGGTTGCCCCACTGGAACCTAAATCCAGCGCGTCTGCCAATTCCGCCACGCCCGCACTTTTCCAACCTACAGATACTAACAGATTGACTGCACAATCTATTGCTTTTTACCCAGCGTGCAGGCAAAACCATCCCAATCTCTCCTATTTTGATGTTCGCGTGAACACGGGCCCGCGCAGCCGGCATGCGAGGGGGGCGTGCGGCGCGGCCATGGCGCTCGGGAGCTGGGGCCGTGCAGCAAAAGGGGGTTTGCCAGTTTGTGCGGGCGAAAAAGAGGCCACAGGAGAGAGACACCCCCTGTGGCCTCGGCTCTTGCTTGGTGCCCCCAGCAGGATTCGAACCTGCGACCTTAGGATTAGAAGTCCTCTGCTCTATCCAACTGAGCTATGAAGGCGCGCCGCCCATTATAGCCCAGCGCGCACCCCGCAAGACGGGGAAAGCCATATCGACAGGGTTTGTCCCCGCCATCCCGCCCTCATGGGAGCGGTGGTCCGTGCCCAGCCTTCCCCTACCCCATGGCCTCCACAAAGGCGTCGAACGCCTGGTTGCCCTCGCTGTCGAACAGGTCCGCGTACTGAAGGAGGGCGTAGGCGTCGTAGGCCTCCTTCGCCGGGCCGTCCTGACCAATCCAGTACCAGGTGCCGTCAGCGTCGCGGTAGCCGTTGAGGTTCACCGCGGGCATCTCGGCTTGCAGCTGCAGGAGCGCCTTTTGAAACTCGGTCAGGGGCAGGCCGGCCGCATAGGCCGTCTGGGCCATCAGATAGCCCAGGCTCAGGTCGGTCCCGCAGGAGCCGTCCAGGTCGGGCGCCTCGAGGTCGTAGTTCGCCCAGACGAGGTAGGGCGTCTCGTAGCGCTGCTGCACCTGGTCGAGGCTCAGGTCGTCCACCGAGACCCCGTAGGCCGCCTCGGCGATCTGGTCGTTGAAGCCCGGCTGGTGGTCGCCGAAGAACACCAGGATTACCTTGCGGTCGAGCTGGCTGAGCTCCTCCAGGAGGTAGCCCAGGTCCTGCTGGGAGGCGTCGATGCAACTCAGGTACTCGCTCATCCCCTCAATCGCCGTGCCGTCCACAGTCACCCCGTCATAGGGGTAGGCGTCGAGTAGGCCTGTGTCATAACCGCCGTGGTTCTGCAACGTCACGTCGAAGACGAACTGGGGGGCGTCGTCTGCCCGCAGCAGGTCGAGGACCGCGTCGTAGGTCACGCGATCCGTGATGAGGTCACGCAGCGTGGCCGCATCCTCGGGCATCTGGGCCTCACTCAGGAACTGGTCGAAGCCCAGCTGGTTGTAGACCACGTCGCGGCGCCAGTTGGCCGCCTCGGCCGGGTGGACCGCCGCCGTGGCGTAGCCTAGGGCCGAGAAGTAGGCGGGCAGCGACTCGACGCCCCCGAGGTCGTAGAACATGTAGGGGTAGACGCCGCCGCCGAGGCTTCCCAGCGTGGCGCCTGTCAGATACTCGAACTCGCTGTTGCAAGTGCCGCCGCCGCGCACGCTCGTGAACACCTGACCGCGCCACACGGCGTCGATGGCGTCGAACGCGGAAAGGCCGTCGTAGCCCTCGACCCCGGGATAGGCCGACAGGTCCGCGAACGACTCGTTCATGACGACGACCACGGTGGGCAGCTCGTCCGAGCCCGTCGTGCGCTCCTGGTAGGCGTATGCCTCGGCCAGCGTCTGGGGGTATCCCGGATGGTCGGCGTCCCAGGCGGCGGCCAGGTCGCTCTGAAGCCGGGCGGCCGCCTCGGCGCTGTAGCCCGCCGGTGCGCTCGGCTCGATTTCCTGCATGCGCTGCAAGAAGCTGGGCACCGTGCCGAAGGTCTCATAGGACTCGCGCGTGCTCCACACATCCACCTCGACGCCGTAGTCCGCGCTCAGGTCGTGGGTGTCGTACCAGGCGACCAGCAAGGCCGCGACGGCTAGGCCCGCGACGAGGTTGACCGCCACGCGCAGGCGGGTCAGCCGCGGCGACGGCATCAGGGCCATCAGGGCGGCAAAGGCCGTGAAGACGCAGACGGCGCACACGGCCTCGGTGCCGAGCACATAGCTGTAACCCGAGCTCACCTGCGCGGCCGTCCCGATGGCCAGAAGGTCGGCGGGCAGGATGGTCTGCCCCTTGAACTGGCACACGAAGTAATCGGCCAGGCCGAAGGCCAGGCATGCCGCCACATAGGCGACCACCGCCCCGCCGCGCCGCTGGCACACAAGCCACCAGGCGAGAAGGCCGCCCCCCACCAGGGCGAGGTTGAGCAGGGCAATCCCGGGCTCCATGGCAAAGAGCCGCTGGTTGTAGGGCCACTCGAGCACGAACAGGGCGACGGGGACCGCCAGCACGACCAGGCAGGGACGCGCCACCGCGAGCGCCTTGTGCCAGCGGGCGCGCAGGACGGGGGCAAGCGTGCAAACTCCCGACGCGCAGCCCAAAAGGACCGCCTCGAACAGGGGCAGGCCCGGGTTGGGGCAGGCGACGACCCCCGCCGCGATTCCCGCGCACCACAGCAGCAGGAGCAGCCCCCAGACGACGGCGCCCACGCGGGGCCGTCTGCCGGGACGCTCCCCGCGGGCGACCACTAACCATGGCAGGCCCAGAGGCACAAGCCCCAGCACCAGCGCCGCAATCGCCGTCATCACACCTGTCATCGTCATTCACTGCCCCCGCACGCCGCGTCCGCACCGAGGTGGCCGCGTCAAAGATACCGTCCTGCAAGACGCACGGGCCTAGACCCTGTGCCCGACATGCGCCCCACAACCTCATACCCCAGACGGCAAGAGGCTGTGGCGCGCGCAGAAAAACAGCCCAGGACACCAGGCGCGTCCTGAGCATGGGGTGAAATGGAGCGGCGGACGGGACTCGAACCCGCAACAATCAGCTTGGAAGGCTGACGCTCTACCAATTGAACTACCGCCGCGTGGTCGGGGCGACTGGATTTGAACCAGCGACCCTCTGCTCCCAAAGCAGATGCGCTACCAAACTGCGCTACGCCCCGCAATGTTAGCCAACGACAAGTGGCCAGTATACGGTCGCTGACAAACTTACACAAGAGGGGTCAGCCCATCTCCATGGGAACGTCCGGCCGGCAGGTTTCTATGCTTCAGCCAGCATACGGCGGGCGTGGGCCAGGGATGCCTCCTCCTCGTCGCCGGACAGCATGCGGGAGACCTCGTGGACCCGGTCCTCCCCCTCCACCAGCTCCAGGTGGGTCTCCAGGCGGCCGTCAGCTCCTTTGCGCTTGTCCACCACGTAGTGGCGCTGGGCCCGCACAGCCAGCTGGGCCAGGTGGGTGACCACGATGACCTGGTGGGTCTGGGCCAGGTCGGCCAGGACCTCGGCCACGGCCCGGGCCGTCTCCCCGCCCACGCCGGCATCAATCTCGTCGAAGATGAGGGTCTCCACGTCGTCGCCGGCGCCCAGGGCCACCTTGACCGAGAGCATGACGCGGCTGACCTCGCCGCCCGAGGCAATCTTGGCGAAAGGCCGCACGGACATGCCCTCCCCCGGCTGGTAGCCAAAGCAGACCCGGTCGGCCCCGGACCGCGTCCACTGAACCCGGGGCAGGCGGTCCACGTCGACGTGCAGGCTGGCCCCGCTCATGTGCAGGCGGCCCATCTGCCGGGTCACGGCCTGGGCAAAGAGGGGCGCGGCCTTCTGACGCAGGGCGGAGAGGGTGTCAGCGGCCCTCTTGAGCCTGTCCTGGGCCTGAGCCAGTCTCTGGCGGGCCTCCCGCTCCAGCCGCTCGCTGTCGTCCACCATGCTCACCAGCTGCCGGGCCTCCTCGCGCCTGGCTAGGACGTCGGTCATCTCGGGGCCGAACAGGCGCATGATGCCCTTGAGCTCACTCATGCGGGCCTGGGCGCGCTCGAGGGCCTCAGGGTCAAAGTCGACATCGTCCCGGTAACGCCGCAGGTCACGGCTGGCGTCCTCCAGGGGGAAGGTCGCGTTGCGCAAAGACTCGGCGATGGAGGCCAGGGCCGGGTCGAAGTCGGCCACCCCGTCCAGCTGGGACAGGGCCCCCTCGAGGGCGTCGAGGGCCCCTCCCTCCCCCGAGATGGCCTCGTAGCCTGCGTTGGCCGCCTGAGCCAGGGCCTCCGCGTGCTGCAGGCGGGGCAGGGACGCGCCAAGCTCCTCGAGCTCCCCCTCCTGAGGCGCCACCTCGTCGATGCGGGCCAGGGCGAATCGGGCGTCCTCCACCCGGGAGGCCTCCTCGTCGCGGACGGCCAGGAGCCGGTCCAGGGCGGCCTGGGCCGTGTTGCAGGCGTCGAACTCCTCGGCATAGGCCTGCCGGGCTCCGGCGACCTCGGGACCCGCCCAGCTGTCCAGAAGGGGCAGGTGGCTGGCCTGCGAGAGGAGCTTTTGGTGCTCGTGCTGGCCGCACAGGTCGACGGTGGCGCCCACGGTCTGGGCCAGCTGGGCCACGGTGGCTAGGGATCCGTCGATGGAGACCTTGCTGCGGCCCTGGGACGTCACGGCGCGAACGTAGACATGGCCGTCGTCGGAGGGGTCGTCACGCGCCACCACCCGGCCCTCCACCAGCAGGCCCTCGGCCCCATCGCGCACGGCATCGCCCGAGGCCCGGTCGCCGATGAGCAGCTGGATGGCCGAGAGCAGGGCAGACTTGCCGGCGCCTGTCTCGCCCGTGAGCACCGTGAGGCCGCTGGAGGGCTCGAGCGTGGCGTCGGCGATGAGCGCCAGGTTCTGGACATGCAGCTCGTCAATCATGGCGCCTGCTCCCCTTCTCTTGCGCGTCCCCAGCCCCGGGTGAGGAGGCTAGCGCACGTTCCCGTAAAACACCCGCGAGACCGACTCGTAAAAGTCGTCCGCGTCCTTGCGCAGCAAGATCACGTCGTTGTCGCCCCGCCGCACGGTCATGCTGACGGGGACGAGGCCCTCGGCCGCATTGTCGCCGTCCACAAAGACACAACGGTCCAGCGAGCGGCCGTCGGTGACCGTCACCTCGACCACGTCGGCGGGGGCGCTGAGGAAGGCCCGGGCCGTGAGCGTGTGGGGGGCGATGGGCACGCAGACCATGCCGCGGGTCTCGGGCGCCACGACCGGTCCGCCTGCCGAGAGGGCATAGCCGGTGGAGCCGGTGGCCGTGGCGATTACGAAGCCGTCTCCCCGCAGGTCGGTGACGTGCCTGCTGTTCACGCTGACCCCGAACTCCACAATCTTGCCCGAGCCGCCGCGCGAGAGCACGACCTCGTTCAGGGCGAAGGCCCGCCTCTCCTGCTCTGCCCCCTGACTGTCAATCCCCGTGATTCTCACGTCCAGAGTCTGGCGGCGCGAGGGACGCAGCTCCCCCGCAAGGGCCTGGCCCACGAGCTGCTCGACCGTCTGCCCGTCGCGGGCGCAGGTGAGAAAGCCCAGGTGGCCATAGGAGAGGCCGAGGATGGGGACGGGCTGGTCGGCCCCGCTGGCCAGACGGGCGGCCCGCAGGAGGGTGCCGTCGCCGCCCAGGGCCACGACCAGGTCGACGCCCTGGGGCTCAAAGCCCCCGTCGGGCAGGACGGTGGGCGCCCAGACGACGTCGACCCCCTGCCCATCCAGCCAGCCGGCAAGGCGGCGGGCGTCGTCCATGGACTCCTCGTACATGGCGACAGGGACGATAAGAACGCAGCTCATTGGCCATCCTCCTCTTGGGACTCCCGGCCTTCCCGCGGGGCGCGGGTCCAGGCCTGGGCGACGGTGGCGGCCACGTCCACCTCGACCGGCTCGGCCCCCCGGCGGGCCAGCAGGAAGAACTCGATGTTACCCTTGGCCCCGTGGATGGGCGAGACGGCCAAGCCCTGGACTGCCAGCGAGCTTGTCCGGAAGGCCTCGCAGACCCGGTCCAGCACACGCTCGTGGACGGCCGGGTCCCGCACGACACCGCCTTCGCCAACCTCGTCGGGGCCGGCCTCGAACTGGGGCTTGACCAGGGTGCAGAGGGCGCCGCCCTCAGGGTCCAGCATGGCCTCAACGCTGGCCAGAATCCGGCCCACGCTGGTAAAGGACACGTCGGCCACCGCAAGGTCGAAGGGTCCTCCCAGTCGGGCCGGGTCGGCGTCGCAGATGTTGGTGTCCTCGAAGAGGCTGACCCGGGGATCTTGGCGCAGGGACCAGGCGAACTGGGCCCGGCCCACGTCTACGGCGGACACCCGGGCGGCGCCAGCCTTGAGTAGGCAGTCGGTAAAGCCACCCGTGGAGCAGCCCACATCGAGGCAGGCCAGGCCACGCACGCTCAGGCCAAAGGACCGCAGGGCCCCTTCGAGCTTGAGGCCGCCCCGGGACACATAGCGCCTCCCCGACCGCACGTGCAGGGGCGCGCCCGCGGCCACCCGTTCGCCAGCATGGTCGAGCCGCCTGCCTTGGCAGGAAACCTCGCCTGCTAGGACCGACCGCAGGGCGGCGTCCCTGTCGGCAAAAAAGCCCTGCTCAACCAACTCCTCGTCCAGCCGACGCCTGGCCCTTCCCTCTTCCTTGTCATGCGCCCGGGCCCCAAAGGCCAGCGAGGCCCTCGCGCCCGGCACCGAAGCCGAACCCATCGGGAGGCCCCGCCTATCCCCGCGCCCGCAGGTCGGCAAGGCGCCTCTCGATGCTGGCGGCCACGCCGGCCGGGTCGAGACCCAGCTGGGCAATCAGGTCGGAGGTGGCGCCGTGGCCCACAAAGGCGTCGGGCAAGCCCAGCCGCAGGACCGGGCGTTGGATGCCCTCGTCGGCCAGGCACTCGAGCACGGCAGACCCGAAGCCGCCCGCCAGGGTGCCGTCCTCCAGGGTCACCAAGAGCTCGCAACCCTCGCCAGCGGCGGCCCTCACAGCCTTCGCGTCGACGGGCTTGACCCAGCGCATGTCCCAGACCCCGCAGGCTATCCCCCGGGCTTGCAGGCCCTCAGCCGCCCTGCGGGCGCAGTTGGCCATCTTGCCGACGGCCAGGATGCGGACCGGGGCGCCGTCGGCCGGGCGCAGGACGCGGGCGCAGGTGGGCAGGGCGCCCGGGTCCTCGGGCACCGGGACTCCCTCGCCCGCCCCGCGCGGATAGCGAATGGCAACGGGGCCCTCCATGGCCAGCGCAGCCTTGAGGGCGCTTGCCAGCTCGGCCTCGTCTGAGGGGGCGATGACGCGCATGTTGGGCATGGTCCGCAGGTAGGCCATGTCAAAGGCGCCGTGGTGGGTCGACCCGTCCTGACCCACCAGACCCGCCCGGTCGACCGCAAAGACCACGTGCAGCCCGGGCAGGCAGACGTTGGTGACAATCTCGTCGTAGGCACGCTGCAGGAAAGTGGAGTAGATGGCCACGACCGGCAGCTCGCCGTCGATGGCCAGGCCCGCCGCCGTGGTGACGGCGCACTCCTCGGCTATACCCACATCCAAGAAGCGCGCGGGGAAGCTCTGGTGGAAGCCGGCCAGCCCCGCGCTGCCCCCCATGGCCGCCGTGATGGCCACGATGCGCCCGTCCTTTTGGGCGGCGCGCGTCAGCTCCCGGCCGAACACGTCCGTGTAGGAGGGGGCGGCCTTCTCTTTTGGCAGGGTCTTGCCCGTGTTTGGGTCGAAGGGGCTCACGCCGTGAAAGAGCTCGGGGTTGCGCTCGGCAGGCTCGTAGCCCTTGCCCTTTTTTGTGACCGTGTGGATGATGACCGGCCCGTTCACGTTGAGGGCGCCGGTCAGCGCGTCTTGGACGGCCCGCAGGTCGTGCCCGTCGATGGGCCCCAGGTAGGTGATGCCCAGGCTCTCGAAGACATTGCCCGGGACTAGGAACTGCTTGGTGGAGGCCTTGGCCTTCTCACCCAGCTCGACCAGGCCGGCGCCCAGGTTCGTGCGGGAGAGGGCCCCCTCCACGGCGTCGCGGGTGGTGCGGTAGAACTGGCTGGTGCGGGCGGCGGCCAGGTAGCTCGCGAAGGCCCCGGTGGACCGTGAGATGGACATCTCGTTGTCGTTGAGGATGATGACGAAGCGGTTCTTGTGGAGGGCGCCGACCAGGTTGATAGCCTCGAGCGAAAGACCGCCCGCCAGGGCCGCGTCGCCGATGATGGTGACGATTCTCTCGTCCGATCCCCGCAGGTCGCGGCCTATGGCCAGGCCCACCGCCGTGGCCACGCTGTCGGAGGCGTGACCGGCGTCGTGCACGTCGAAGGGCGACTCCTTGCGGCGCGTGAAGCCCGAGACCCCGCCCACCTGGCGCAGGTTGGCAAAGCCTGCCAGGCGGCCGGTCAGCATCTTGTGGGCGTAGGCCTGATGGCCCACGTCGAAGAGGAGTTTGTCGTGGGGCAGGTCTAGGACGCGGTAGGCGGCCAAGATGAGCTCCACGGCCCCCAGCGAGGACGCCAGGTGGCCGCCGTTGATGGACGTGGCAGCTATCATGGAGGCGCGCAGGTCCTGGGCCAGCTGGTCCAGTTCGCGCTGGTTCAGCTTCTTGACGTCTGCGGGCGATGAGACGCGACCAAGGACGGCCCCCATCATTAGTCCTCGCTTCCTGCCGGTGTGTCGGGCTCACGGGCGTCTACGAGCTGCACGGTGCGGTCGGCCAGGCGCAGGGCCTCGTCGAGCAGGTCTAGGCTGCGGTCGAGCGGCGTGTCCTTGGACTTGACCTCGGCTACAATCTGCTCCAGGCGCTCTTGGGCGGCCTCGACCGTGGCCGGGGCGTCGGCGCGGCTAGCTAGCATCGGTCTCACCCGGTTGGTCTGCTA
>CAZEAF010000004.1:0-29711 GCA_964510125.1 uncultured Coriobacteriaceae bacterium | reverse complement strand
CGGGCACGGCCGGCATGGGCTGGTCGGCCTCGTCGGCGAAATCGGCCAGGTGGGACAGGTCCACGTCGGGGTGGGCGCCCTGCAGGCGGGCGATGCGGCCCAGGATGCCATTCACAAAGGACGAGGAGTCGTCCGTGCCGTAGACCTTGGCGATTTCGACGGCCTCTGAGATGGCCACGGACACCGGCACCTCATCCTCGTCGAACATCTCGTAGATGGCGATGGCCATGATGATGCGGTCGACGAGGGGCATGCGGTACAGGTTCCAGTTTTGGGAGACCGCCTGGAGAATCCTGTCGATGGAAAGGCGGCAGCGCGCCACGCCGCGGGCGAGCTCCAAGGCGTACTCGTCGGCAGGGCCGTCGTCGAGGACGTAGGAGGAGTCGTCGCCCACGAGGTCGTAGACGTCGACCCCCTTGAAGTCGGCCTGGAAGAGAATCTGGATGGCCTGGCTGCGGGCGCGGGTGCGCCCCACGAGGATACTAGACACGCGAAGTTACTCCTTAGGGAAAGCAAGGGCGTCGATGAACACGTCGACGGAGGCGACACAGATGCTGGTGAGGGTCTCGACCATCGTGGCGACGGCCGTGCGGACCTGCTTGGTGAGTGTCTTGAAGGGATAGCCGAAGAAGGCCGTGACGTGGACAGCCACCTCGAGCTTGCCCTGTCTCACGCGCACCCCCACGGCAGGGGTCTGTTGCTGCGGGGCGGCGCCGAAGAGGGAGAAGAGGGAGGCCGACGTCGGCGCGGGGACGCCCACGCTCGCGACACCCTCGACATCCTCGACCGCCTTCTGCACGATGGTCTCAAAGACCTTGGGTGTGATGCTCAACTCGCCGAACTCGAGCTCGTCTTCCATGCTATTACCTCCCGTGGCGAGAGCGGACGTCCCAGCGGCGCGCCCGTCGGACGGGACAGGCGCATTGACAATTCGTTTCATTGTAGCCCGAAGGCGGCAACGCAGACGCGCCACCGCCTTCGATACTTGCATTATTCGGAGTCTGGCACAAGGGAGCCTAGCCGAGACACCGCAAGGCCGCTACTTCAGGAACTGGGGGAGGTGGGTGTCGATGAAGTCCGTCTGGACGTTGCCCGTACGGAAGTCCTCCTGGGCGATGGCGGCCAGGTGGAAGGGAATCGTGGTCTTAATCCCCTCGATGACCGTCTCGTTGAGGGCGCGCCCGGCGCGGGCCAAGGCTTCGTCGCGGTCGCGGCCCCAGCAGATGAGCTTGGCCACGAGCGAGTCGTAGGTGGGCGGGACCTTGTAGCCCTCGTAGACGTGGGTGTCCACGCGGATGCCGGGGCCGCCGGGCAGAATCAGCCTAGTGATGGCGCCGGGGCAGGGGCGGAAGCCGTGCTCCGGGTCCTCGGCGTTGATGCGGAACTCGAAGGCGTGGCCCGTGGGCGAGAAGGGCGCGCGGTCGGCGATGGTCATGGGCTCGCCGGCGGCGATGTGGATTTGCTCCTTGACCAGGTCGGTCAGGGTAATCTGCTCGGTCACGGGGTGCTCCACCTGGATACGGGTGTTCATCTCCATGAAGTAGAAGCGGCCCTGAGAGTCAAGCAGGAACTCGATGGTGCCGGCGTTAACATAGCCGACCTCGCGGACGGCCTTGACGGCGCACTCGCCCATCTGGGCGCGGAGCTCCGGCGTGAGGGCGGGGCTGGGCGACTCCTCGATGAGCTTTTGGTGGCGGCGCTGGACCGAGCAGTCGCGCTCGCACAGGTGGATGGCGTTGCCGTGGGTGTCGGCCAGCACCTGAATCTCGACATGGCGGGGATGCTGGACCAGGCGCTCGATGTAGACCTCGTCGCTGCCGAAGGCGACCTTGGCCTCGCTGCGGGCCGCGTCGTACGCGTGCTCGAGGTCGTCAGCACTCCAGCACTCGCGCATGCCCTTGCCGCCGCCGCCTGCCGAGGCCTTGATGAGCAGAGGGTAGCCAATCTCGTCAGCCACACGACGGGCGTCCTCGACCGTCTCGACGGCGCCGTCACTGCCCGGGACGACCGGCACGCCGGCCGCAATCATGGTCTGCTTGGCATTGGACTTCTCGCCCATGCGCTCGATGACCTCGGCGGAAGGCCCGATGAAAACCAGGTCGTTGTCCACGCAGGCGCGGGCGAAGCCGGCGTTCTCGGACAAAAAGCCGTAACCGGGGTGGACGGCCTCACAGTGGCGCGAGTTGGCCGCGCCGATGACGGCCGGGACCGACAGGTAGCTCTTGGCGCTGGGCGCGGGGCCGATGCAGACAGCCTCGTCGGCCTCGGCGACGGCGCGGGTGTCGGCATCCGCCTGCGAATATGCCACGACGGACGTGACGCCCAGCTCGCGAAGCGCGCGGACGACGCGCAGGGCGACCTCGCCGCGGTTGGCGACAAGCACGCGTGAGAACATGGGGACTCCCTTCAGACGTTCTTGGAGCGGTGGCGCAGGCTCGCCCTAGGCGACGGGCTCGACGTAGAAGAGGGGCTGGCCGAACTCGACGGGCTCGCCGTCCTGGCAGCAGACCTCGCGAACCGTGCACATGGACTCGGCGGAGATCTCGTTCATGAGCTTCATGGCCTCGACGATGCACAGGGTGGTGCCGGCCATAACCTCGTCGCCCACCTTAACGAAGGGAGGCTTGTCGGGCGCGGGGGCCTGGTAGTAGGTGCCGACCATGGGGCTGGTCACCGGCACCCACGTGGACGGCCGGTTGGCGTCGTCCTTCTTCTCGGCAGCCTTGGAGGCTGCGGCAGGGGCGGCCGCGGGGGCTGCGGCAGGGGCAGCGGCCACGACGGCAGGCATGGCGCCGGCCTTGCGGACCGTGATCTCGCTGCCGGCGTCCTTGACGGTGACCTCGGCGATGTCGGACGACTCAACGGTGCGGATGAGCTCACGGATCTGGTTGATGTCCACGTAGTCCTCCTCTTTGGTTTGAGAGCTTTCGTTCTCGTTCAGGAAATCAACGTGCTCGGCCTTGGCGTGCTTGGTGAGGAAGGCGCGGGCCTCGTTGGGGAAGAGGGCGTACATGAGCACGTCCTCCTCGCTCTTGGCGAGCGAGCCAATCTCGGCCTTGACGTCCTCGTAGGTCTGGGTGTTGACGGACGTCGGGGAGACGTCGGGCGGCAGAATCTCGTCGTTGGGGCCCAAGACCTTCTTGAGGACCTCCTCGGAGATGGGGCCCGGCGCCTTGCCGTAGCGGCCGCACAGGTAGTTCTTCATCTCGGCCGTGACGACGCTCCAGCGCTTGCCCGTCAGGACGTTAAGCACCGCTTGGGTGCCGCAGATCTGGCTCATGGGCGTGACGAGGGGCGGGAAGCCAATCTCGGCACGGACGACCGGAATCTCCTTGATGACGTCGGGCAGGCGGTCAGCGGCATGCTGGGTGTCCAGCTGGCTGACCAGGTTGCTCATCATGCCGCCCGGAATCTGGTGCTTGAAGACCTGCATGTGGATGAGGGTGGAGATGCCGCGCTTGTTGTGCTCGCGGACGCGCACCTGCTCCCAGTACTCGGCAATCTCGAAGAGCAGGTCGAGGTCAAAGCCGGTGTCGTACTCGGACTCCTTGAGGGCCGCGGCCAGCATCTCCACAGGGGGCTGGGAGTTGCCGAAGGCCAGGGGGGCGCTGGCGGTGTCGACGATGGCGGCGCCGGCCTCGGTAGCCTTGATGTAGTTGGCGGGGGCCATGCCGCCGACGTAGTGGCAGTGCAGGTGGATGGGCAGACCCGTGGCCTCCTTGAGGGCGGCCGTCAGACGGGCGGCGCGGTAGGGGGTGAGCAGGCCAGCCATGTCCTTGATGGCGATGGTGTCGGCACCCAGGTTCTTGAGGGCGATGGCGTAGTCCACGTAGGCGTCCATGGTGTGGACCGGGCTGACCGTGTAGCTGATGGCCGGCTCGAAGTGGGCGCCGCAGGCCTTGACGGCGGCTGCGCAGTCCTCGATGTTGCGGATGTCGTTGAGGGCGTCGAAGACGCGGAAAACGTCGACGCCGTTGCGGTGCGAGGCCGCGATGAAGTGGTTCACGATGTCGGTGGAGTACAGGTGGTAGCCCACGAGGTTCTGGCCGCGAACCAGCATGGAAAGGGGTGTGCGCGGGCAGTTCTTCTTGATGGCGCGCAGGCGCTCCCAGGGGTTCTCGTCGAGGAAGCGCAGGCAGGTATCGAACGTCGCGCCTCCCCAGCACTCGATGGCCCAGTAGCCCACCTGGTCCATCTTGGGCAGGATGGGCAGCATGTCGCCGATGGTCATGCGCGTGGCCCACAGCGACTGCTGGCCGTCGCGGATTGTGGTGTCCATGATGCGGAGTGGCTTCATGAGCAGCCTCCCAGTCATTCTCGTCGTCACGCCCGGGACCGTCCGCGAAAGGTTGCGGTCACAGGCAGATAGCCTCAAGGAGTATAGGTTAGGACCTAAGCCTTTTCGATTGTGCGTACTCGGTAAAAGTACACGAACTGATGCCGTTCGCAGGGGCTATTCCCGCCGAACGGCATCCAGGGCCTGCCCTCCCCCGTCGGCAGCGGGCCGGCCCTGGACAACAGTCCCCTTTTTGCCGCCCCCATGCTAGCGACTCGCCTTGAGCTTGGCGAAGAGGATGGAGAAGTGGCGCTTCACAAAGGAGATGAAGCGGCCCTCGCAGTAGGCGACCCAAGGGTGCCTGCCGCGGACAGGCCAAAGCATGACCCGCATCATCGTGGAGCGGGGCTGCGTCTTGGCCGCGGCCAGCTGGGCCTGGGGGGTGAGAATCATCTCCCGCACCTTAGCCCTCATCTGGGCGTGGGAAAGGCCCGAGGCCGGGTGGGTAACGTTCTCGATGCAGCCTATCAGCCGCTCTGCGTAGCGCCGGTAGACCACCTCCATGCTGGCCTCGTCCGAGATACCCCAGTGCTGGTAGAGGTCCAGCATCCAGGAGTGCTCGTCCTCGCGCTTCTCGTACATGCCGGGCCGGTAGCGGGCGGTCTCGGACTCGGACCGGGCACGGATGAAGTGGTAGTAAGCCTGATCGGTCACAGCCACCCGCTCCACGTCCCGGATGACTGAGAGTACAAAGGGGAAGTCGTCCCAGAAGGTCTGGGGGAAGCGTAGGTGCCTATCCTCTATGTAGGAGCGGCGGTAAAGCTTGTTCCAGGGCACGTAGAAAAGGTTGGCGTCGAAGAGCGGCGCCGCGTCCTGGCGGAAAGCCTGCTGGGACTCAAAGACCTGCGAGGGCACGGAGCGCTTCTCGCTCATCCCGTCCCGCATGCCGTGGGGGCCGTAGGTGTCGATGTAGAAGGCCGTCACCACCAGCTGCAGGTCGTGGGCGTCGGCCAGAGCGCACATGTCGGCCAGCATAGCGGGTTCCACCCAGTCGTCCGAGTCGATGAAGCAGAGGAACTCCCCGCGCGCGCGGTCCATGGCGAAGTTGCGGGCGGCGGGGGCGCCGGCGTTCTTACGGTGGAAGACCGTGAGGCGCGGGTCCTGGGCCGCGTACCGGTCGCAGATGGCGCCCGAGTCGTCGGTGGAGCCGTCGTCCACGGCCAGGAACTCGAAGTCCCCCATGGTTTGCCCCAGGACGCTCTCGATGGCACGGCCCACGTAGGCGGACACGTTGTAGACAGGCATGATGACGCTCACGCGGGGCGCCTGGCCTGAGTTTGTCTGCGGGGTCACGCTCACTCGGGCACACCCTCCTCGAACTCGGGGGCCCAGTCGCCATCGCCCTCCTCGAACTCAGGGGCCCAGTCGCCATCGCCCCCCTCGTCCACAAACTCCCCATCCTCACCCTCGCCCTCGGGTGTGTCGACCACCGGGTTCAGGGTCGCCGTCAACGTGGACAGGAAGGCCTCGGGGTTGCCGGCCACCAGGGCGGCGCCCGTGGCGGATTCGACCGCAGTCGTGGGGGCGACGAACATGGGCAGGGCGGACCCGCCGGCCGTGCCAATCTTGCCGGCGTAGTCGACCAGACCTTGCAAAGTCAGATTGGACCGGACCTGTCCCAGCAGGCCCTCGGCATCGACCGAGGAGGCCTGGACTTGGCCGCTGAGCAAGGCGTACACGGTGTCGAAGGCGCTCTGTCCCATGACGGCGACGTTGTAGATGCGGATGTTGAAGGCCGTGGAGATGCCGGTCAGGGCGCGGTTGACGCCGCGGTCAGCCAAGGTGTCGGCCAGGGATACGGTCGTGGTGGTCTCGCCGGTAGTCGAGGAGACCGACAGGTTGACAGGCACGGAGATAATCAGGGCGCCCGAGAAGGAGGCCGCGTCGGGCCGGTCGGGCGTGCGGTAGAGCAGGACCTGGGACAGGTCGCCAATCTGGTCGACGTCGGTGGGCGTGGAGGTCACCAGGAAGGCGGTGTAGTAGCCGCCGTCGTCGGCCGGGGTGAGCGAGATGCCCAGGTCGTAGGAGGAAGTCCCCACCATGTCCTGCTCGTTTTCCAGGCGCAGCGAGGACACCGACCACTGCCAGGCGAGGATGATAACGGCGACAATGGCGGCGATGGCGGCGATGCCCACGAGCGAGGCAATCAGCCGCGAGGTGTGTTGAGGCCGGACGAACATGGCGTGGCCGCTGGTGAGGGCAAAGCGCCTGGCCCCCTGGGCGTCCTCGATTTTGGGCACCTTGCCGTCGGCGCGCACGACCCGGCGGGGGCCTCCCTTGATGACGACCGGTTTGGGGCCGCGCCGCTCGGCGGGCGTGACCGGGTCCATCATGATGGTGGCCACGCTGCGCTGGACCTGCGTGGGCATGGCATTTTCGGAGGACTGAACGAACTCCATCGCCATACGCTCGAGGTCGTCCTCAGCGGGTTCCGCCTCCATGGGGGTCGTCAGGTCGACCTCGAAGACGTCGCCTGTCACGGTTCTGCTCTGGTCTGCCATCGGCACACTCACTTTCAGGCTTGCCGGCCCGGACCTGGGTAAGGGGCACGGCGCCGGCCCTTGCTAGAGGGAGACGTCTTCCGAGGAGTCGCGCATGCCCCTCACCATGGTAAGCCAGTCTGCGCTCGATAGGGCCTCCGTGGTCTGATCTTGGTCACTCGTCTGCTGGACAGGGGCATAGAGCAGGACATACCCGTCGGGGCCTATCTCCTTAATCGTGGAGAGGAGGGTCCTCAGGCAGGCCTGGGTCGCAGCCGAGCCTACCGTGGCGCCCTGGGCCAGGTCCTGGGCCAGGCTGGCAGGCGTGGCCTTGGTGTCGGCCCCCTGGGCCAGGTCGACGATGGCGTCCAGCTGGGCCCCGCTGACCTGCACGGCCGCGGGGATGTCCACTGCGGACAGTTCGGCCAGGGTGGCCCGCAGGTCCTCCAGGCCGCCCCGCTCCCACACGTCGGCCAACGTGGCCGCCTGCTCTTCCTGCCCGTCGCCCTCGGCACCAGTCGAGCCGGAGGACCCGGCCAGAGTGGAGGCAGAGAGGCGGCAGAGCTCGGTGCGGCCCTCGATGGAGTCCACGTAGGCCAGGTAGACGGCGGCCAGGGCCCCCTGATCGTCCGTCTGGGCCAGAGCCAGGTAGGAGTCGGTCAGGGTCGAGCCCGCGGCAGGCGCCTCGCCCAGGCTCCTCAGGGCCGAGCGGAAGAGAAAGAAGGCCCCCAGGGCGAGCAGGACGACGGCCAGGGCCGCGACGATGGCGATGGCCAAGGCCCGCCTGCGAGGGATGGGGGCGCTCCCCTCTCCCCCCTGCCGGTCCCGGTCCTGGGAGACGGTCTGACGCAGGGAGGAGACGCCCGAGGCGCTGGCGTCCAGGCGAGACATTGCCTCCTCGTCCACCGGAGCCGTCTCCTGGGTGCCAGCGCCCTGGGGGGCCTGGTAGTCGGCCGTGCGGAAGGAGGACGAGCTCCCGGACGGCATCGTGCGGGTGTGGGCGCGCGTGGCCTGCTCCACGCCCTGCCCCACCCGGTCGCGACGGACGCCCTTGGCGCCGCCGGAGAGGTTCTCCTTGCGCGCACGGTCCGACATGCTTCCTACTCTCCCCTCACCGTTGCGCCCGTTGCGGCGCAGACCTTCTTGACCAGGTGCCCGTGGAGCCGCTCAGCCTCGTCGGAGGTCAGGGTGTGGTCCTCGGCGCGGTACTTGAGCGCGAAGGCCATCGACTTCTTACCTGCACCAATATGGCGCTCATCGCGGTAGACGTCAAACAGGCGGGCGCTGTCGAGGTGTTTGCCGCCCGCGCTGGTGATGACCTGCATGAGACGCTCACAGGTCACATCCTCGTCTACGACCAGGGCCAGGTCCATGTCCGTGGAGGGCAGCTGGGGAACGTCCTGGTAGGGCAGCTCGGCATGGGATCGGGCGATGAGGGCCTCCAGGTCAAGCTCGAAGGCGGCGACGGCCCCCTCCACGCCGAAGTCGGCCACCATGGCGGGGTGTAGCTCGGCCACCCAGCCCAGCACGGCGCCGCCGGCCAAGACCTCCGCGGCGCGGCCGGGCTGGAAGAAGCCGCCCTGGGCGGGGTCGAGCGGGCGGTAGCGGACCTTCTCGACGCGCAGGGCCGCCAGCAGGCGCTCCACGACACCCTTGGCGTCGAAGAAGTCGAGGGGCTGGAAGCGCTGGTTCCAGGCGTCATCGCCCCAGCGGCCCGCGAGGACGCCGGTCACGTAGACACGCTCGTGGGGCTGGGCCTTGCCCGGGCGGCCGAAGTAGACGCGGCCGGTCTCGTAGAGGGCCACGTCCGCCACCCCGTGGGCCTGGTTGTAGGCCACGTTGCGGAGCAGCCCGGCGACCAGGGTCTGGCGCATGACGGCCATGTCGGCGGACATGGGGGTCATGAGCCGCACCTTGGACCCGCGGCCCTCCTCTGCCATGCGCACGCGGGCCAGATCGTCCTCGGGCACGAAGTTGTAGTTGACGGTCTCGTTGAGGCCGCAGGCGCGCAGGGTGGCGCCCACGGTGCGCTGGCGGCGCTGGTCGACCGAGAGGCCACCCAGGTGGTTTTTGGCCGCGGGGATGGTGGCCTCGACGTCGCCCTCGCCCCACAGGCGGACGACCTCCTCGTAGAGGTCGACCTCGCGGGGCAGGTCGGGCCGGTAGCTGGGCGGCACGACCGAGAGGACGTGGGGTCCATCCCCTTCGCCCACCTGGCAGCCCAGACGCTCCAGGGCGTGCCGGGCGAACTCGTCGGTGATGGGGGCGCCCATCAGCGCGCGCAGGCGGTCGCAGCGCAGAGACAGGCGAGGCAGTTCGAGGGGGGCCGGGTAGACGTCCACGGCGCCCGGGGCCACCTGGCCGCAGGCACACTCCTCCAGCAGGGCACAGGCTACGTCGGCGGCCGTCCGGCAGCCCTCGCGGTCCACGACGCGCTCGAAGCGCATGGAGGCCTCGGAGATGAGGGCCAGGTTGCGGCTGGTGCGAGAGATGTGGCCGCTCGAGAAGGAGGCGGCCTCGATGAGGACGTCCGTGGTGTCGTCGCCGATCTCGGAGTTCATGCCGCCCATAACGCCGGCTAGGCCGATGGGCCGCTCGCCCCGGTCAGTGATGAGGGCCATGTCGTGGGTGAGCGTGCGCTCCTGGTTGTCAAGGGTCGTGAGCCTCTCGCCGTCGCGGGCGGCCCTCACGACGATGTGGGCGCGGCCCTGGTCGTCGCGGCCCAGCTTGGCCAGGTCGTAGGCGTGCAGAGGCTGGCCCGTCAGGTACATGACGTAGTTGGTGATGTCCACGACGTTGTTGATGGACCGGCTCCCGGCAGCCACGACGCGCCTAGCGAGCCACGCGGGCGAGGGGCCAATCTTGACGTTGCGCACGACACGGCCCACGAAGCGGGGGCAGAGCTCGGGGTCGTCGATGTCCACAGCCACGGCCTCGCTGGTAGGCGCGCCCGACTCCTCCTTAACCCGGGGCAGCTCGATGTGCAGGTCCTCGTCCAGGACGGCGCTGGTCTCGCGGGCCATGCCAATCATAGACAGGCAGTCGGGGCGGTTGGGCGTAATCTCGCAGTCCACGACCACGTCGGCCGTAGCCAGGTAGCGGGAGACCGGCATGCCCACGGGGGCGTCCTTGGGCAGGATCATGATGCCCTCGTGGTCGCTGCCCTGGCCAAGCTCGCGCTCGGAGCAGTTCATGCCGTAGCTCACGACGCCGCGCTTCTTGCTCTTCTTGATCTTGAAGTCGCCGGGCAGGACGGCGCCCTCAAGGGCGGTCACGATATGGTCGCCCACCTCGAAGTTCTGGGCGCCGCAGACCACCTGCAAAGGCGCAGGCTCGCCGTTCTCGTCGACGTTGTGGGGGCCCACGTCGACCGTGGTGACCCACATGTGGTCGGAGTCGGGATGGGCCACCTTGGTGAGAACCTTGGAGGTCACGACGCGGTCGAGCGAGGCGCCCACCGTCTCCACCGCCTCGACCTCGGTGCCGGTGCAGGTGTACCGGCGCACGAGCTCGTCGGTGTCGGCCGGCAGGTCGACCATCGAATTCAGCCATTCATATGAGACGCGCATGCGACGCGCTCCTTCCTGATTGGATGCACTGGGCCGGGCTTCACGGCTTCTTTAGAATTGGTTGAGGAAGCGCATGTCGCCCTGGACGAGCATGCGCAGGTCAGGCAGGTCGTAGCGCAGGCAGGCCACGCGCTCCACGCCGATACCGAAGGCAAAGCCCGAGTAGGCCTCGGGGTCGACGCCGCTCATCTGCAAGACGTTGGGGTCGACCATGCCGGCGCCTAGAATCTCCAGCCAGCCGGTGTTCTTGCAGAAGCGGCAGCCCTTGCCCCCACACACGCCGCAGGAGACGTCGACCTCGCAGCTGGGCTCCGTGAAGGGGAAGAAGTGCGGGCGGTAGCGGGTCTTGCGGTCGTCGCCGAACATGGCGCGGGAGAAGGCGTCCAGCGTGCCCTTGAGGTCGCCGAAGGTGATGCCGCGGTCGACGACGAGGCCCTCCACCTGGTGGAACTGGGGCAGGTGGTTGGGGTCGGCCTGGTCAGGGCGGAAGACCGTGCCCGGAGCGATGATATAGATGGGAAGCTGGCCGGTCTCGAGGGCGTGGACCTGGACGCCCGAGGTCTGGGTGCGCAAAAGGACGTTGGACTCGCCGATGACGCCCGAGGTGGGCAGGCCGTCGGCCCCGGCGCTCTCGTCGACGACGTAGAAGGTGTCGCGGGCCGAGCGGCTGGGGTGGTCGGGCGGGGTGTTGAGGGCCGTGAAGTTGTAGTACTCGGTCTCCACGCGCGGGCCGTCCATGACCGTGTAGCCGATGCCGCAGAAGAAGTCCTCCATCTCGTCGATGATGGAGGAGATGAGGTGCTCGTGGCCCTGCGGCATGGCGCGGCCGGGGAGGGTGACGTCCACGGCGTCCGCGGCGATGCGGCTCTTGAGCTCGGCCTCGGCCAGGTCCTGCTTGCGGGCGGCCAGGGCCTCCTCGACGGCGGCGCGGACCTCGTTGGCCAGCTTGCCCACCTGCGGGCGCTCCTCGGGCGTGAGGCCGCCCATGGAGTGCAAGACGTTGGTGAGCTCGCCCTTTTTGCCCATGACGGCCACGCGCACGGCGTCGAGCGCCTTGAGGTCGCCGGCGGACTGGATGCCGTCGAGCGCCCGTTTGCGGATGCCGTCCAGGTTTTCGAGAATCGACATGCAACTGCTCCTTTTCTTCGGGCGCCAGGCGCCCCTTCCCATTCCCCGGAGACAAAAAACCCGCCCCCGGCATACGCTGCTCAAGGACGGGTTCGACCGCGGTACCACCTTGATTGGCGCTTGGATTTCTCCCCTCGCGCCCGCTCTTTGCAACCCTGTGTCGGGGGTCGGCCGGCTCGCCTAGTGGGCATGCCCCGCGGGCACCGCCGTTCAGCTCGCAGCTGGTGGAGTGAACTCCCGCGCCGCGCCACTCGTGCAGGCTCTCAGCCTAGGCCTGCATCTCTGGGCCGGACGCTTTGCGCGCGGGACCTCTCCGTCATCGCCTGCGGACAAGGATACCCTTTGGGCGCGAGGTGTGTCAGCTCGAAGACGCGACCCCACACGACAGCCGCAAAGCGCCGCCCGTCCCCCACTTGGGCTACTATGGGCTCAGCAGGCCCCGCGCCAGCCATGCGCGCCCAGGCCGCCCGCCGGCTGCACGACGACTCCCGGGAGGTTCCATGCTCTTCTCTCACATCGGCATCATCGACGAGGACCTGGCCTATCGGCCGGACATGTTCGTGGGCACCAGGGACGGGCGCATCGCCCACATCGGGCCGGCGGCGCCCGCGGACCCAGCCTCGTTCGGCGAGGTCTACGACGGGCGCGACCGCCTGCTCATGAGCGCCTTCTTCGACGCCCACGCCCACGCCCCCATGACCCTTTTGCGCGGCTATGCCGAGAACATGAGGCTGCAGAGCTGGCTCAACGACCGGGTCTTTCCCTTTGAGGCCCGTATCACCGACGCCGACGCCCTGCCCGCCACCCAGCTGGCCATAGCCGAGATGGTCCGCTTTGGCTGCGTGGGCTTCTCGGACATGTACTTCTTTGACGACGCCCGTTGCGAGGCCGTGCGCGACGCCGGCGTCAAGATGAACGTCAGCCGGGGGCTGACCGCTTTCGGCCAGACCGACTACTTCAAGACCGGGGAGTGCGCCGCCGACAACCACCTCTTTGAGGTCTGGGACGGGGCCGCCGACGGCCGCATCAAGGCCGACATGTGCATCCACGCCGAGTACACCAACAACGAGCCCGTCTGCCGCACCGTGGCCCAGGTCGCCCGCGAGCGCGGGGCTATCGTCCACGTCCACGCGAGCGAGACCGAGCTGGAGACCGAGCAGTGCCGCGAGCGCCACCACGGCCTGTCCCCCATCGCCTTCTTCGAGGACTGCGGGGTCTTCGACTCCCCGGTCGTGGCCGCCCACTGCGTCTGGGCCGACGACGCCGACCTGGACATCCTCAAGCGCCACGGGGCGACCGTCGCCTGCAACCCCGCCAGCAACATGAAGCTGGCCAGCGGCTTTGCCCCCGTGCCCGCCATGCTGGAACGGGGCGTCCGCGTGGCCCTGGGCACCGACGGCCCGGCCAGCAACAACGCCCACAACATGTTCCGCGACCTGTACCTGCTCGCCACCGTCTACAAGGGGGCCTCGGGCGACCCTTGCGTCGTGACCCCCCGGCAGGCGCTCTTCGCTGCCACTCGGGCCGGCGCCCTGGCCCAGGGTCGCGCGGACACCGGCCTTGTCAAGGAGGGCATGCGGGCAGACCTGACCGTGCTGGACACCTCGGGCCCCTCCTTCTGGCCGGTCACCGACATGCTGGCCAACGTCGTCTACGCAGCCTCGGGCGCCGAGGTCGTGCTCACCATGTGCGACGGCAAGGTCGTCTACCGCGACGGCGCCTGGCCCACCATCGACGTGGAGAAGGCAAAGGCTCAGGCCCAGGCCTCGAGCCGCCGCATCGCCGCCGAGGTTGCCGCCGGTGCGGGCAAGGAGGCGTGAGGGACATGGTGTGCGAGATGAGCGAGACGGACGCGACACCCGCTGCCGGAGCCACCGGCCCCAGTTACGCTTTTCCCCTCAGGTCCCCCCGAGACCTGGCTGCCTACCAGGCCTCCTTGGACGAGGGGGCGGCCGCCCTGCGCGCCTGGCTGCCGGCGGGCTTTGCCCCCAAGGCCCTCCTGACCCTGGGCTCGGGCCTGGGCCAGGTGGCCGAGGCGGTGCGGGACGCCGTTCTTGTGCCCTATGGGAAGGTGCCCCATCTGGCGGCCTCCACGGCCCCCGGCCACCGCGGCCGCTTCGTGGCGGGGACCCTGGGCGGCTGCCCCGTCCTCTGCATGCAGGGGCGCCTGCACCCCTACGAGGGCCTCTCCCCCCTCGAGGTCACCCGGCCCCTGCGCCTGGCGGCCCGCCTGGGCGTCACGGCCCTCATAGCCACCAACGCCTCGGGCGGCATCCGGGCCGACCTGCGTCCCGGCCAGGTGGTGGCCATCAGCGACCACATCAACTTCACGGGCGCCAATCCCCTGGTCGGCGCCTGCCCCGAGGGGGAGCCCCGCTTCCCCGACATGACCCACGCCTATAGCCCCCGCCTGCGCGCCCTGGCTCGCGAGGCCGCCCGGCAGGCCCCGGGCTCAGATCCTTTGGCCGAGGGCGTTTACCTGGGCCTTACGGGCCCCTCCTTTGAGACGCCCGCCGAAATCAGGGCCTTCCGGACCCTGGGGGCCGACCTGGTGGGCATGTCCACGGTCTGGGAGGTCATCGTGGCGGCGGCCCTGGGCATCGAAGTCCTGGGTCTGTCCCTGGTCACCAACATGGCTGCCGGCATGCTAGAAGCCCCTATCTCCACCGAGGACATCAACCGCGCGGCCGCAGCCGGCGCCTCCGATATGGGGACCATCGTCGAGGGCGTGCTAGCCAGCCTCTAGAGGCAGGCGCGCCGCCTAGGCCCGGTCGCCCGCCTTGATGGCGTCGCGCTTCCAGGCGTCGGTGTCCTCGACGCGGATGAGGGCTGCGACCTCGCGCACGCCGGCGGTCCCCCGCAGCTCGCCCAGGGCCTCGCGCACGTCCCGCTCCAGGGACAGGTGGGTCACCAGCACGAGGTCCACGTCGCCGTCGCGCGCCTCGCCCGTCTGCAGGACCTGACCGAGCGACACCCCGTGGGAGCCCAGGACGCCAGCCACGCTGGCCAGGATGCCGGGCTCGTCGCCCACGGAAAGTCGCAGGTAGTAGCGGTCGTGCAGGGAGTCGGCTGGGCGGATGGGCTGCTCGCGAGGGAAGGGCTCCGCCTCGGGCAGGGCCGTCTGGCCGTGGGCAATGGGCGTAGCTAGGGCCAGGATGTCGCCCATGACGGCGCTGGCTGTGGGGAAGGAACCGGCGCCGGCCCCGAAGAACATGGTCTCGCCCACGGCGTCGCCTACCACGTAGCAGGCGTTGTAGACCCCGTCCACGCTGGCCAGCTGGTGGTCCAGCGGAATCATGGCCGGGTGTACGCGCACGTCCAGGCCCGTGGGGGTGCGGCGGACGATGGCCAGGAGCTTGACCCGGTAGCCCAGCTTGGCGGCCACACGCACGTCCTCCAAGGCCACGCCCCGGATACCCTCGATGACCGACACGTCGTCCATGGTGACGCGGGTGTTGAAGCCGATGGTGGCCAGGATGGCGGCCTTGGCAGCGGCGTCCAGGCCGTCCACATCGGCCGTGGGGTCGGCCTCGGCGTAGCCCAGGCGCTGGGCGTCGGCCAGGACCTCGTCAAAGGAGAGGCCCTCCTTCTCCATGCGGGTGAGCATGTAGTTGGTGGTCCCGTTCACGATGCCGGCGATGGTGAGGACCTTGTTGCCCGCCAGAGACCGCTCCAGGGCCTCGATGATGGGGATGCCGCCGCAGACGGCCGCCTCGCAGCGCAGCTGGACGCCGCTCTCGTGGGCGAGGCCGGCCAGGCGGCCCATCTCGCGGGACAGCATGGCCTTGTTGGCCGTCACCACATGCTTGCCGTGGGCAAAGGCGTCCTCGAATATCTCGATGGCCGGGTGGCTGCCGCCGATGAGCTCGACCACTATGTCCACGTCCTCATCGGATGTGACCTGACGCCAGTCATCGGTGAAGACGTCGGCCACGCCCAGCTCCTGGGCCCGCTCGACATGGCGGCCGCAGACACGGGCGATGCGCAGGTCCACCCCGTAAGACCGCACGTAGCAGTCGTGGTGGCGCTGGAGCAGGCGCACGACGCCGCCGCCCACGGTCCCAATCCCGATGATGCCGATGTTAACAGTGCGCATCGCGTGTCCCTTCTCTCGCTGGCGGCGCATCTCTGGCAGGGGGCGGGCGCCCTCGCGGGTCGGCGCCCTGGACGCCCGCCTGCCCTCTTACCGAAGGATTCTACATGTGGACGGGGGCGGAGACGCCGACCAGCGACAAGGCCAGCTCCAGGACCAGGCGGGTGGCGTCACAGGCGGCCAGGCGGGCCCGGCTGAGCTCGGCGTCCTCGGTCAGGACGTGGCAGTTGGTGTAGAAGCCGTGGAAGGCTGCCGCCGTGTCCGCGGCATAGTGGGTGAGGCGGAAGGGGGCCAGGTCCTGGGCGGCCCCGCGCACCACGTCGCCGAAGCCGGCTATGTGGCGGGCCAGGGCTAGCTCGGACGGGTCGTCGAGCAGACCAAGGTCGGGCCCCTCGCCGATGAGCCCGGCTGCCAGGCTGTCCAACTCGCGGTTGGTCAGGCCCTCGGCAGAGCCGCGCCCGGCCGCGCGGGCCAGTATGGAGCAGATGCGGGCATGGGCGTACTGGACGTAAAAGACAGGGTTGTCCGAGCTCTGGCGCTGGGCCACCTCGATGTCGAAGTCGATCTCCTGCTCGCTTGACCGCGAAACCAAAAGGTAGCGGGCCGCGTCGCTGCCCACCAAGTCCAGGAGCTCCTCAAAGGTGATCATGGTGCCGCGGCGCTTACTCATGCGGACGGGCTCGCCCGCGCGCAGGAGGTTGACTAGCTGGCCCAGAAGCACGTCCAGCTTGCCCTCGTGGCCGAAGGCAGCCACCGCCGCCTTCATGCGGGGGATGTAGCCGTGGTGGTCGGCGCCCCAGATGTCAATCAGGCGGTCGAAGCCGCGGTCCAGCTTGTCGGCGTGGTAGGCGATGTCGGCTGCGAAGTAGGTGTAGGAGCCGTCGCCCTTGACCAGCACGCGGTCCTTGTCGTCGCCGAACTGGGTCGAGCGGAACCACAGGGCCCCCTCCTGCTCATAGAGCAGCCCCTCGGCGCGCAAGCGGTCGAAGGCCCTGGTGATGGCCGTAGACCCGTCGGGCGCCTGCTCGTGCAGGACGCGCTCGGAGAACCACACGTCGAAGGGCGCCCCACAGCGGGCCAGGGTCTGCTTGATGTTGTCGAGCATGAGGGCGTAGCCGCGCTCGCGGAAGTCCCGCACGCGGTCCTCGGGCGCCTGGTTCAGGTCGGCCGCCCCGTCCTGCTCGTAGAAGGTCCGGGCCAGGTCGATGATGTAGCCGCCGCCGTAGGAGTTAGGGCCCAGCTCCGCGGAGAAGTCGCTGGCCAGGGGGTGGGCCTCGGGATGGTCGCCCGCCTCGTCGTCCAGCATGGCCACGCGGTCGGCCTCGAGCCGGTCATAGGCCTCCTGGACGCCCGCACCCCCGGCGACCAGGTCGCAGAGCTGGCGGTAGCGCTTGTCGACAGACCGGGCGAACACGTCCATCTGGCTGCCCGCGTCGTTGATGTAGAACTCGCGCGTGACCTTCCAGCCGTTGTGCCCGAGGACCCGGCACAAAGAGTCGCCCAATGCAGCCCAGCGGCCGTGGCCCACGTGCATGGGGCCCACGGGATTGGCCGAGACGTACTCAACGTTGATGGTCCGCCCCGCCCCATCGTTGCTGCGGCCGAAGTCGGCGCCCTGGGCTCTCACCTGGGCGAAGACGCCGGTCTGGGCGGCAGTGGTCAGGCGCACGTTGAAAAAGCCGGGGCCTGCCACCTCCACCGAGGCCACAGCCTCGTCGGCGGGCAGGTGGGCCAGCAGGGCGTCCGCGATGTCGCGGGGCTTTCTGTGAGCGGCCTTGGCGGCGCGCAGGGCCATTGTGGAGGTCCAGTCACCGCGGGCGGGGTCGGTCGTACGCTCGACGCCGGCGTCCACGCCCGTCAGGTCCGGCAGGTCGCCTGCCTCGGACGCCGCCTGCGCAGCCGCGCGCACGAGCCCCTCCAGGTGCGCCCGCATGCCGGCGTCGTCGTATCCAGCCGCGCCGAGCCCAAGCTTTTCCGCCGCCGTGTCGATCATTGCCCGCCCTTCCTCGCCGCCCGCCTTCGCAGCGGCATCCCGTTTTCTCGACATAGAAAGCTATAAATGCCGGGCGGTGCCCAAAGCCCCGTCCGGCCCGGTCTCTCATACGAGCCGATTGTACCGCGCCCTAGCGCCACAGGGGCGACTGGCTGGCCCCCCTCACCTGCATCACCATGGCCTGGCGCAGGTCGGACACCGACTTCTCTATGCCCATGGGGAAGACCTGGGGGTTGAGGAAGCGCCGGTAGGCCGGGCCGAGCGAGGCCATGGACCTCTGGGCGCGCTCGCGTGCGGCCTGCAGGTCCCCGGCCTGGCCCGCAGGCCTGCCGTCGCGCACGACGGGGGCTAGCAGGCTCTCGGCGCCCGCGGCAGGCAGGTCGCGCGTGAGGGCCTGGTCGAGCGGGTCCACCATGGTGGCCGGGACGCCGAAGGGAAAGTCTGCCCCGCACACCATGTCGGCAATGGCGCGGCCCTGCCCGTCCCGGTAGCGGCGCAGGTCCTGTACCCCGGGGATGGTCCTCTTGTAGGCCTGCTCGGACACCTTCATGACCGGGGTCCAGGGCTGGCCGGGCAGGCGCTTGGCGCACATCTTGTAGACGCCCGACAGGTAGGGCTGGGGGGCGCAGGTTGCCAGCTTGGTGCCCACGCCAAAGGCGTCCGCCTGGGCTCCTTGCTGCAGGAGCGACTCGATAAGGTTCTCGTCCAGGTCGTTGGAGAGGACAATCTTGACGTAGGGCAGACCAGCTTCGTCCAGCATCTGCCGGGCCGTCTTGGACAGGGCGGCGAGGTCACCTGAGTCGATGCGGATGCCCGCCAGGCGCTCGCCGCGCCCCTCCATCTCCTTGCCCACAGTGATGGCGTTGCGGACGCCGTCCACGACGTTGTAGGTGTCGACCAGCAAGGTGCAGTTGGTGGGACTGGCCTTGGCAAAGACCCTGAAGGCCTCGAGCTCATCGGGGAAGGCCATAACCCAGGAGTGGGCGTGGGTGCCCGACACCGGGATGCCAAAGCGCTGGCCGGCCAGGACGTTGGAGGTGGACCCGCAGCCGCCCACATAGGTCGCGCGCGCCACCGACAGACCGCCATCGGGGCCCTGGGCGCGGCGCAGACCGAACTCGGCGACCCCGCGGCCCTGGGCGGCGGTGCAGATGCGGGCGGCCTTGGTGGCCACCAGGGTTTGGAAGTTCACTAGGTTGAGCAGGGGCGTCTCGATGAGCACGCAGTCGATGAGGGGGCCCATGACGCGCACGACGGGCTCGCGGGGGAAGGCCACCTCGCCCTCGCTCACAGCGTCGATGGACAGGTGCGGCCGCCAGCCAGCCAGCCAGTCGAGGAAGTCCCCGGACAGGAGCGCCCCGCCGCCCGGCGCCTTGAGCCCGCGCAGGTAGGCGATGTCCTCGGTGGAGTAGCGGAAGCGCCCGACCATCTCGGCAATCTGCCCGGTCCCGCAGACCAAGGTAAAGCCGCCCCCAAAGGGGTTCTCGCGAAAGAAGGAGGTGAAGCAGGCTTGCGTCTGCGCCATACCCGCCTTGAAAAAGCCCTCGGCCATCGTGACCTCGTACAGGTCAGTGAGAAGGCCCATGGGCCTGTCCCCGTTGGGCTCGTATCCCGTATTCGCCTGCCAGCTGCCGGATTCCTCAGCCATGTCCCGCCGTCCTCCCGTCATCCCTGCCCCTGCGGGCCCTTCTCCTCTGCGTCCTGACTAGGCAAAGAGGTTGAACCAGACCAGGTAGGCGACGAGCAAGATGACCGCCAGGATGGCTACGGCAATCACAATCTTCTGCTTGAGCGGCATAGGCTCCAGGTCGTCCAGGGAGTAGTCGGGGTGCTCCCGCTCGTACTCCCGCTGGGCCTTGCGCTTGGCCTTCTCGGCATAGTACTCGGCGTCCTCCTTGGCGTACTTCTGCTGCTTGCGCAGGTTCTCGAGCTCACGCCGGTCGGCCTCCTCCTGGGCGCTCGCCTGCATCTTGGCCTGCTGGGCCCGCAGCCGCTCCAGCTCCTCCCGCTCGTCATCCGAAAGCGAACCCTTGTCGCTCATCTTCCGCAAGCCTCCCTTGCTACCGGTCAATCGCTTTGCCGTCCGCAGACGTCGTGTCTATGAGGATACCCAATCAGGGCAGCATCTCCCAAAATACGAGAGCAAAACACATGGTGAGAGAAGAGAGGGCGATGAGGACCGCCCCCCAAAGGCTGGACGGCTCGCGACGGGCACCCCGCCAGCGGGTCACCACCAGCCAGAGGACCCCCACCGCGCTCAGCACTATGTAGGCGACGTTGAGGACCCGCACCAGCGGGACGGCCGAGAGAAAGGCTGATTGGCCGCCCATGAGGGGGATGACGGTCCAAGCCGTCGCCAGCGAGGTGGCAATGGCCATCCACAGGCAGGTGGCCTGGCCGCCCCAGCGCGTCCGCCTGATGCGCGCCCGCACAACCCCCACAACCCCCGCGACGGAGTAGCCGACGCCCATGGCCGCCGCCAGAAGGGTCAGGGCGAACACGACGACCTCGAAGACCAGGTACGAGGCGGGAACCCGGTAGGCGTCCGTCATGGTGCGCGAATACTCGGCCCCGCGGACCAGGCCCACATGGAAGCGGTAGGGGTCGTCGCCTGCGGGCTCGTCGGTGACATAGACGCCGCTGCCCAGCGAGGTGGCCAGGTCGCCGGCTATCGTGTAGCCGTCGTCGCCCCGCAGGATGAGCGTGGACTCCAGCAGGGCCAGAATCTTGGTGGGCCCGTGGGTGGCCAGGCTCACGTCCTGGTAGACGCCCGCCCAGTCCATGGCTGTGGTCATCGTGGCCAGGGCAGTGTCGCCCCCGCCGGTGTCGTCCGTCCCGTCAAGGCCGTCCGTGCCCGTGATGGCGGCCACCTGGTCGGCCGTGGGGACACTCTGTCCCAACGCCGCACCGGCGACTCCCTGGGCGAGCCCGGTGTGCGCCGCCTGGCCCACGACCACCAGGACGGCACAGCGGGTGTCCCGGTCCATGTAGGCGGCGCAGGTGGTCTGAGACGTGGAGGAGACCATTCCCACCGCAGAGGGCCGCGTGGGCAGGGCGAACAGGCCGTGGGCTATGCGGCGGGTCCCCAGGCTGGGAAAGGTGCGCGTCGTCGTGAAGAGCTCGTCGGCCGTCCCCTGCTTGGAGAAGACGCCGTCGTCCACGCGGGGCGAGACCATGGTCTTCATGAGTGTCAGCAGGTCGTCCGTGGACCCCACGCAGGTGAGGGCCGCGTCATCCAGGGCGCTCACCACGGCCGAGCGGTCGCTGGAGTTCAGGTAGGCCAAGAGGTCGGACAGGGTCAGGAGAGATTGTCCCGTCCCTCCCCCCTTGGCGACCACCTGGCTGGCCAGCTGGGACATGTGTTCGTCGGACGAGCCAGCCATCTGGCGGACCGTGAGCCCCGCCGCCACCGCGGTGTCGTCCATGCCCAAGGGAATCAGGATGTTGTCTTCCACATAGGAGCAGATGTCCTTGCCGGAGACCGTCTCGACGACCGCCGCCGCCAGGGCCACGTCGTAGGATGAGTAGGACACATACTGGCCCACCGACCAGGCTGGATAGGCCTTGTAGTGGGCCAGGACCGAGGTGATGGACCTGCCGTCGCCCGTCGCGGCCGCACTGGAGACCGACACGTTGAGGCCGGTCACGTGGTTCATGAGGTCGAGCATGGTGAGGGAGCTGTAGCCGTCGGGTAGGGTCACGCCGTCCGGCAGGTTGGACCGGATGGCCGCGTCGAGCCTGAGCTGGCCCGTCTCGACTAGGTGCATGACGCTGGCCCAAATGAGCAGGTCAGAGCACCGGCCCCAATCGACCACCTCGGAGTCAGGCGCCTGGCCCTCCCCGGCCTCCTCCCCGTCCCCTTTTCCGTCCCCTTCCTCGCCCTCGTCCTCGCCCTCGTCCCCGCCGGCCTGCCCCGCGCCGCCGTACCGGTAGCTGGCCACCGTGGTCCCGTTGCTCACGACGATGGCGCTCACCGGCACGTTCCCCGCGTACTGGTCACAGTAGGCGTCCAGGCGGGCGACGACAGCCTCGGCCCCCATGGAGTCCTCTTGGGCCAGGGCCGGCGAGGGCGACAGAGCCAGGGCGAAGGCCAGGCAGACCGCGAGGGCGATAAGGAGGGACGGCAGAACGCGGGTGACCCTTCCGCCCTCGGGACGGGACCGCCAGTTACGGGCTGTGGCAGAACGGCCGGGGAAATCCATCATTGCGGGCCCTCCACCCCCGTGGCGTCAAAGGCGGGCACGAAGCTCTCCGAGACCGTGCCACCCTGCTGCCACCAAAGGTTCTCAAAGCCAAGGTCGTCGGCGTGTCCGAGGACAAGCTCGTACTCCTCGTCCATGACAGCCCGGCCCAGCTCGGGCGCCCCGGGAAAGCCACCGGGCCCGCACATGGGCGTGTACTGGTTCATGACCGAGATGTCGATGCGGTTGCCGAAGCGGTCCCAGAGGGCGTCGAGCACCCGCATAGAGTCGTCCGCATGGCCGGGAAGGACCAGGTGGCGCACGATGACGCCCCGCCTCATGAGCCCTTCCCCGTCCACCAGCCGGCCCCCCGCGGCCTCCACGGAGGCGACCATGCGGCCGATGGCGGTCAGAGCCGTCTCCAGATAGCCCCGCGCCCGGGACAGGCCCTGGGCCAGGTTGTCGGAGGCGTACTTGCAGTCGGGCAGCCACACGTCCACGTCGCCCGCCAGGGCATCGACCACGCAGGCCAGCTCGTAGCCGGAGGAGTTGTAGACGACAGGCAGGCCCATTCCCTGGCTGCGGGCCAGGCGGACGGCCGCGCGGGCCTGGGGGGCGTAGTGGGTGGCCGTCACCAGGTTGATGTTGTTGGCCCCCTGGTCCTGGAGCTCGGACATGATGCGGGCCAGGCGGGCCACCGTGACCGGCTTACCAAAGCCCCCGGCAGAAATGTCAGCATTCTGGCAGAAGACACAGCGCAAGGGGCAGTGGGAGAAGAAAACCGCCCCCGAGCCCGACTCGCCCGAGATGGGCGGCTCTTCCCAGAAGTGCAAGGCGGCCCGGGCCACCAACAGCTGGTCCGTCGCCCCGCAAAGGCCCCGGACGCCCTGGGACCGGGCCGCCCCGCATCGCCGGGGGCAGAGCCGGCAGGCGTCATAGGCCGTCTGGGGGTCCAAGGGGTCGGCCGTCGGCCCGGCCGCCGCGCGCGGGTCCCTGCCCTCACCCATGGGAGCCGCCCAGCAGCCGTCCGACCATGGTCTTGTTGGCTGCCAGCTCCACCGCGTCGTCAAGCGGCGCCAGGTCCTGGCCGGGTCCGTACTTGCGCTCCAGGGCCCGCTTGATGAGCCAGTCGGCCACACCCGGGTTCTTGGGCAGCAGGGGCCCGTGGATGTAGGTGCCCACGACGTTTCGCCACAGGCAGCCCTCGGCGCCCGAGGCCCCGTCGTTTCCGTGGCCGGACAGCACGCGGCCCAGAGGCTGCACGCCCTCCCCCAGCCTCGTGCGGCCGCCGTGGTTCTCGTAGCCCACGACTGGCACGTCCTGGATGGGTGACTCTATGGCGATGTTGCCGATGAGGCGGGGCGTCCCGCGGTCGGTGTCCAGGTCCACAAGCTCAAGCCCCGGCAGCCGGTCGTCCCCCATGAGGTAGCTGTGGCCCAGAAGCTGATAGCCGCCGCAGACAGCCAAAAGGACCCCGTCGGCCTCGACATATGCTTTGAGCTCTTCTTTTTGCTTGAGGAGCTCCTTGCAGACAATGGCCTGCTCCCGGTCGCTTCCCCCGCCAATGAAGACAAGGTCCACGCCCTCGAAACTGGGCACGTCGCCGTAGCGGACCTCCCGCACCTGCGGCTCGATGCCGCGCCACTCGCAGCGCTTGCGCAGGGTGAGGATGTTGCCGCCGTCGCCGTAGAGGTTGAGCAGCTCGGGATAGAGGTGGGCAATCACGAGGGTCCGGCCCTCTTGCGCGGCCTTGCTCATCGCCCGCCTCCCGCCCGCACGAGCTCCTCGCGCGCCGGGCGCAGGGCCGAGTAGTTGGTGAGCACGTAGACGTCCCAACCGGCCGGCAGGTCCCTGGCCCGGTCGAGTGCCTCGGCCACGGACCCCTTGATGTCGGCGGAGACACCCGCGTACTTCATGCGCACCTGCATGTCGTTGGCCCGGTGGCCGCCCACCAGGCAAATCAGATTATCCGGTTGGCCGGACAGCCTCTCAAAGTCCACGTCCCAGAGCCAGGAGACGTCCTTGCCGTCGTTGTAGTCGTCGTTGATGACCACGTAGACCAGCTTGGGAGCGGGGTTCATGGCCAGAAGGGCTAGGTTCTGGTTGAAGCCGGTCGGGTTCTTGGCCAGGTTGAGGACAACCCGCCGCCCGTCGATGTCGAACTCCTGCAGACGGCCGTTGTCGGAGACATAGGCATCTAGGACGCCCTGGACCTGGTCCGGTCCGACGCCCAGCAAAAGGGCCGCCGAGCAGACCGCCAGCAGGTTGTAGACCATGTAGGGCCCGCCGCTCTTGGCAACGACGCTGGCGAGCCTGCCCTGCGGCAGAGCCGTCAGACCCGGGGCCTGCGAACCGCCCGCCCAGACGTCCAGCGCCACACCAGCCTGCGAGAGCCGGGCCCCGCGCGCCGAGAAGGCCAGCCGGGGCCGGGCAAAGTCGCACTTGGTGCAGGAGTAGGTGCCCAGCTGCCCGTACTGGCGGGCCGTGTAGGCGAGGGGCGCCCCGCAGACCTGGCAAAAGCCGCCGCCCACGACCCGGTCGCCCCCCAGGCCCAGGCTGCCCTCGACACCAAAGGCCAAGGTGGGGTTGCCCCCCTTCCCGCCGACCCGACGGGCTATGCCTTCGCAGAGGGGGTCGTCGCCGTTGTAGAGCAGGACCGTCTGGGGCGAGGCGGCCAGGGCCCGCGTGATGACGTCCTGCACGCGGTCAATCTCGCCCGACCGGTCCAGCTGGTCGCGGAAGAGGTTGAGCAGGACGAAGAGGCGCGGCTTGAGCGAGGGCACGACCGCTATGGTCGAAAGCTCGTCGTTCTCAAAGACGCCCCAGTCGCAGGACCGGTCCGGCAGCAGGGCGCTGGCGACGCCCGTGGCCATGTTGGCCCCGTCCCAGTTGCACAGGACTTTTGCGCCGCTAGCCGCCACGGACCGGGCGAGCAGGTTGGTCGTCGTGGTCTTGCCGTTGGTCCCGCACACGACGACCGACCCCTTCTGGCACTTGCCGGCCAGATGGGCGATAAGGGAGGGGTCGAGGGCCAGGGCCACGCGGCCGGGCAGGGTCGACCCCCTCCTATGGGCGAGCGTGCGCAGGCCCCAGGCACAGGCTAGGCCCGCCGCACGCCCTATTTGGGCCCTAGCGCTCAACCGCATCCGCCTCGTCGCTGTCGGAAGGACCGCCCTGGTCCCCGGCGGTCCCATCGTCGGCGTCGTCCTGGTCGGCCCGGTCCTTACCCTTGCCGCCCGCAGCCTTCTCGGCCTTGCCCGAGCCCTTGCGGCCCTCGACCTCCTCGCGTGTCATGACGTCCACCACCCGGACGTTGACCGCCTTGACCTTGAGGCCCGCCATATCCTCGATCTTCTCGGTGATGCGGTCGTGCAGCTCGGTGTAGATTTTCTTGGCCGACTTGCCATATTCCATGATGATGGACACGCTCACGATGCAGGCGTCGTCGCCGACCATCTCCACCTGGACGCCCTTGGTGATGTCCGTCCCGCCGAGGCCCTCCTGCAGGGAGGAGATGAAGTTACCCTTCATCTGCAGGATGCCGTCGACCGACCGGCAGGTGATGGCCACAATCTTGCCCACCACGTCAGAGTCGATGGTGAGGGTGCTGGTGTCCTCCTCGGCCGAGGCGGGAACGGGGTCGCCCGCGCTGACTATCTCGAGCTGGGGGGCCTCCTCGGCCTGGGTGGCCTTCTCGACCTCGGTGTCCTTGCTCTTCTCTTCTTTGCTCATATGCCTCATGCCTTTCGCCTGTCGTCTATCTCTTGTCCTCGTCTATCTCTTGCCCTCGTCGGCCGGGGCGTCCGGCTCCGTCTCGTCGGCGGCAGCCGGGTTCGGCGTCTGCTCGGGCTGGTTGGCAGCCTCCTGCGCAGGCGTCGCCTGGGACCCCTCGCAAACCGAGTCGGCTGGCTCTAGCCCTTCCTGTGCCTGCCCGTCTGCCACCTCGGCCGGCTCGGGCTCTTCCTGGGCGACGGCCTCCGGCTGGGGCTGGAGTTCCTCGCACTCGGCCTCTTGGGCGGGTGTGTCGATGATGGGAGCCTCGACCTCAGACTCGGTGTTCCCGCCGACAATGAGCCGCTTGGCGCGGTCCCAGAGGGAGGGCTTTTTGGCCGGAGCGTCCGCGCTGGCAGAGGTCTCGGCAGCAGGCTCCTCCCCCGTCGCCTTCCAGGCAGGCCACTCGGATGCGGTTTGGTCCTCCCCCGCCTGGACGACCGGGTCCAACGCCGCCTCGGCCTCTGCCTCAGGGCCAGCGTCAACCTCGGGGTCAGGCTGGGCCTGGGCCTTGCGGTTCTGGCGCTTCTTGGTGGGCTTCGCCTCGGGCGTGGACGCCGGTGCGGGTGCCGCCTTGGAAGATGAGGCCTTCTTGGCAGGGGCGGGGGCGGGCGCCTCGGCCTCGTCCCCCTCAGCCATCATGGAGGACCCCCGGCGCTTGAGCTCGACGAAGTTCACCGCCACATAGCGGACCTCGAGCTCGGTGAAAGCCTCCAGGGTGGTCTTGACCCTCTCCTGGATGATTGCGGCCAAGCGCATCAGCGAGTCGGTGGCGACGGGGGCCGCGACCACTGTGCCATCGATGACCGCCGTGCCCCTGCGCAAGACGACCTCGACGTCCACGCTCTGCAGGGCCATGTCGGGGATGGTCTCCAGGGACTTGCAGACCACCGAGACCAGGGCGCTCTTCTCGATGGTAATCTGGCCGGTCTCGGACGTCCTCAAAACGGCCGTCCGGCGCAGGTAGAGCATAATGGTGTCCTTGATGAGGAAGATGACCACCAGCAGGGCGACGGTCACGGCGATGGCTGCGAGGATCCTCAGGAACAGGACTCCGTGGATGCTGGCCGCGAGCTCGTCCCCTTTGGGCAGCCAGACGACCAGGCCACTCACGACCACGACGACGGTGATGATGACGGTGCCGATGGTGACAAGCGTTCTCTTCAACGAACTCATGGCTCTTCCCCTCTGAGCGCGGACGCTCCTCGTGGGACAAGGGACAATCCCCATCCACCTGCTGACTGAGATTGCAAAGCAGCGTCTTTCCAACCGCTTCTCCCCATACTACCCCACAGCGGCCCACTTGTACCAACACACACCGTACGCACCCATGTAATGAAAAAACGGGGGCATGCGCTGGGCATGTCCCCGTTTTGCAACAAACCATAAGCGAGCATTTGACGGACAGGAAACCCGCCGGACCCCGGCAGGCGGGGTTACTCCCCGTCCTCCTCGAGGGCGGCCTCGATCTCGTCGGTCATCTCCATGGTGTGGTAGACGTTCTGGACGTCGTCGGACTCCTCGAGACGGTCGACCAGGCGCATGACCTTCTTGGCGTCGGACACGCTGACCGGGGTGGTGTTGACCGGGACCATGGTGAGCTCGGAGCCCTTGACCTCGATGCCCTGCGCCTCGAGGCTCTTCTCGACCTCCTGGAGCTTGTCGTAGGCGGTCGTGACAATCCACTCGTCGCCCTCGTCGGAGTAATCCTCTCCGCCAGCCTCGGCAACGGCGAGCATGAACTCGTCCTCGTCCACGGCGTTCTCGCGGTCCGGGACCTTCTTCTCGTCAGAGACGATGACCTTATCGACGGCGATGGAGCCCTTGCGCTCGAACTGGAAGGCCACCGAGCCGGTGGTGCCGAGGTTGCCGCCAGCGTGGGTGAAGGCGGAGCGGACGTCGGCGGCGGTGCGGTTGCGATTGTCGGTCAGGACCTCGACCAGGATGGCGACGCCAGCCGGGCCGTAGCCCTCGTAGGTGAACTCCTCGTAGTTGGCCGCGTCGGCGCCCGAGCCGAAGGCCTTCTTGATGGCGGAGTCAATCTTGTCCTTGGGCATGGAGTTCATGCGCGCCTTCTCGACGGCGGCAGCCAGCGCGAAGTTGTTCTCGGGGTTGGGGTCACCACCGGTGCGGGCGGCAACCGTGATGATGCGGGAGAGCTTGGAGAACAGAGCCGAGCGCTTGGCGTCCTGCGCGAACTTACGATGCTTGGTGGTTGCCCACTTTGAATGTCCAGACATACATGCTCCTTATGGCGTTGATGAGACGGTCCGAATCCCAGCGACGGCAAGCGAGCGGCTCACGACCCTCATGCATCACCTATCGCGCACAAACCCTCCGTATTTTATCGAAAAGACGAGCTGATGCAGGCCTTTTCTCAAACCGGCCCTGAGAATCCCGCATACTCACACACGGGAGCTGTGCCTGGGCTCCAACGACTGGGGCGACTTCCTCTTCCAAGCCAAGACCAGCACGACTATGCCAATCACCACCAAGGGCAGGCTGAGCATCTGTCCCCGTGTAACCCAACCAAAGGTGTAGCCAATCTGGGCGTCGGGCACGCGAACGAACTCGACGAGGAAGCGGAAAACCCCGTAGAGGACCAGGAAGACGCCCACAAAGGTCCCCCGGGGGCGAGGTGGCAGGCGCTTGGCCAAGGCAACGAGGACGATGAAGATGACCAGGCCCTCGAGTATGGCCTCGTAGAGCTGGGTGGGATGGCGCATGATTCCGCCGCCCGACTCAAAGGCCACACCCCAGGGCAGGTCGGTGGGTTTGCCCCACAACTCCCCGTTGATGAAGTTGGCAATCCGTCCGAAGAACAGCCCAATCGGGACGCCGACAATCCCCATGTCGGCCATGGTGACAAATGACAGCCTCAGAACCCGACAGACGATGAAGCCGCCGAGAAGACCCCCCGCCAGTCCCCCGTGGAAGGACATGCCACCCTCGTTAAACATGAAGATGTGCAGGGGATTCTCGAGGTAATAAGGCAGATTGTAAAAGACCACATAAAAAAAGCGAGCTCCCACGATTACGCCCACGGCTACGCCCAGAACGACCATCATGACGTCGTCCCCGCTGAGCCTGAGCTTCCAGTGGCGGGCCACCAGATAGAGAACCAACCCGGCTAGCACAAAGCCGACCAGGTAGGCAATCCCGTACCAGTGAGCCTCGTAGGGCCCTATGGAAAAAGCTATGGGGTCAAGCGACTGGTAGATGTCGTTGAGCACGGTCGGACCTAAAAAATCTGCAGGGTGGCGTTGGAATCGGTGTTGCGCGTCAAGGTGTCGGGCCGCTCACGATGCTCCACCTCGCCGATGCGAGGGCCGTTTTTGAGGAAGAACTCGCAGACCCTACAGCCTTCCTTGATGGTCGCCGAGCGGTCTACCGTAGTATCGAGCAGAAGACCAAAATCGGTCGCCACCTTGTGGGTTGGTCTGTGGCACTGGGCAAACTGGCACTCAAGGGTGCAGGGTGAATAGCAGTCGGTCCGGCCGTGAGGGCATTCCTCCGAGAGCGGCCCCTCGAGCCCCGTGATGCCTTCGCAACCCCTGCGCTCCCAGCAGCGCCTGCTGTCTTTGGAAATGCTCTCAGGATTCTCTTCGGCGTCACAGCCCTGTGTTTGCAAGTCTATTTCGATGACTTCCTCTACTTCACCCATATGCCCCCATCCCAAGATATGGCCTAGATAGCCTGGACACGGGTTACGCCAGGCACGCGCTCCTTGAGGACGCGCTCCACACCCATGGACAAATCGTAGCTGGAGAGGGCGCATCCGGCGCAGGAGCCGGTCATCTCAACAGAGACGACCCCGTCGTCGTCGACACCTATGAGCTCAATATCTCCACCATCGGCCACAAGCGCCTCACGCATAATGTCGATGACCTGTGCGACCTTTTCCTTGTCTACCATGAAGAGCTCCGATCACCAAAACGATACTTCTGCAAAGATACCCGACGGGACTACTCTGTATTCGGGGAAAACCCTCCTACAGATGGTAAACAGCGACAGTCCCATCAAAGACCAAACGGTACCGAATTCTACCATGGGACATGAATGTCTCGCCCTTGGAAAGAGATAATCAATGCTGCAGCTTAATTGTGAAAAGACCATAGATAGCAAAAGAGCCAGGCGTCGAGCCTGGCTCTGAGTGTCCG
>CAZEAF010000003.1:56103-60181 GCA_964510125.1 uncultured Coriobacteriaceae bacterium | reverse complement strand
CAAGACCTACAAGACCGCCGGCCAGATTTACAAGGAGGAGGCCGAGCCCTGGACCTTTGAGAAGGCCTCCGAGGTCACCTGGGTCGAGGCTGATACCATCAAGGCCGGTGTGGACCTCTATGTGAGCACCGAGTACGCTGGTATCTGCAACGGCGTCGCCTCGGATATGACCGAGTCCGCCTCTCAGGTGCCGCTTGGCTGCCTGGGCCTGGACATGATCATGGGCCACGTGGACAAGCCCGGCTGCACGCTCACCCAGCAGAACGGCGGCGGCGGTCCCATGGGCATGACCCAGGGCAGCACCCGTCCCACGCGCTCCTACAGCCCCATGGTCGTGGGCGAGACCAAGGTCACGCTCGGCTACACCGTGGGCGCGTCCGAGGCCGACAACGAGGCAAAGTTCGCCGACTTCACCGAGGACGAGCTCGAAGAGGCCTTCCAGCCCTATGCCGACCGTCTGGGCATGAACGAGCACAAGGGGCTCTTCTTCTGGAACCACTCCCACATCCCCACGGTCCGCGACGCCATCGAGACGGGCGAGCCCTACAAGCCGCGCATCTGGTACGACTTCTCGGGCAACAAGCTGGCTATGCTCGGCAACGCGACGTCCTGGTACAACGTCTTCCCCGAGATTGACTTCGTCATGGGCCAGTACCCCATGCTGACCTCCTTCCACATCGAGGCGGCCGACCTGGTGTTCCCGGTGGCCGAGTGGCTCGAAATCGTGGGCACCACGCGTCAGATGAACAAGCAGTTCGTGCGCATCGACGTTACCCACCTGGGCGAGACGGTGAACAACGAGTACCCCTTCCAGTCCATCTTCAAGCGCCTGCGCGAGATTACGGGCAAGGCGTACTCCTCCATCGCCGAGCCCACGTCCATGGCCGACCAGCGCGCCAACGTCGCCCAGCAGTTCGGCGCCGAGTCCTGGGAGGACCTGCTGGCCAACCAGGACAAGTACATCCCGACGACCACCGACCCCGACGACTTCTGGGCCTACGACCAGTACCTGGAGATTGTGGACGACGGGCTTCCCGCGGGCTTTGCCACTGAGAGCCGCAAGTGCGAGGTCTACTGCACGCTCCTGCTCAAGCTTGGCCGTACCGGATGGCCCTTTGTCTATCCCATGGAGATGCCCGCGGCCAGCCACGACTACTCGCCCATCTGCGAGTTCATCGAGCCCGCCGAGAGCCCGCTGGACGACGAGGAGTACCCGCTTGTCATCACCTCGGGCCGCGTGCCCTACTTCCACCACGGCACCATGCGCCACTCCGCCTTCGCTCGCGAGCTGTATCCCGAGCCCGACGTGCGCATCAACCCCCAGACGGCGGCCGAGTATGGCATCGAGAACCGCGACTGGGTCAAGATTACGAGCCGCCGCGGGTCCATCCATGGCCGGGCCTTCATCACCGAGGGCATAGCCCCCGGCGTCCTGTGGATGGAGCGTTTCTGGAACCCCGAGTGCTACGACGCCTCCCAAAAGCAGATTGACGGCGGCTGGAGCGAGTGCAACATCAACGTGCTCACTAAGAACAGCGCCCCCTTCAACGAGGTGTTCGGCTCCTACACCAACCGTGGCTTCACGGTGAAGATTGAGAAGTCCGAAAAGCCCGAAAACGTCTGGGTCGAGCCCGAGGAGTTCCGCCCCTTCATGCCGACCCTGCAGAGCGAGCCCAGGACGGAGGATGTGTTCTAATGAGAAATTGCCTGGTAATCGACCTCGACCGCTGCACTGGCTGCGATACGTGCGTCGTTGCGTGCAAGTACGCCCATAACCTCGACCTGGGGGACTGCTGGAACCGCGTCCAAGTCGTGACCGAGGGGACCTTCCCCAACGTCCAGCAGTACTGGCTGCCGCGCCAGTGCCAGCAGTGCGAGAACGCCCCCTGCCTCAACGTCTGCCCCACAGGCGCGACCTACCGCGAGGACACGTACGGCCTCGTAATCGTCGACGAGGAGTCCTGCATCGGCTGCCAGCTTTGCATGGACGCCTGCCCCTACGACGCCCGTCGCTACAACGAGGACAAGAACATCGTGGAGAAGTGCGACTGCTGCATCGCCCGTCTCGACAAGGACATGCAGCCGGCCTGCGTGCACAACTGCTGCACGGGCGGCCGCTTCTTCGGCGACCTGGACGACCCGGAGAGCGACGTCGCCAAGGCCGTCGCGGCTGCGGGGGAGGAGAACTGCCACTATCTGCCGGATGAGTCCGGCGCCGAGCCGCGCACGATTTATATCCTGCATGAGTCGACGGCGAAGTGGGAGGACTCGCTGCAGGAGCTTCAACTGTAACAAGGCGATCTTGAAGTCACATCAGGCCGACCCCGTAAGCACCACGGGGTCGGGAAGTGGGAGGGACCGGCGGCGTGGCGTCTTTTGCAGACCGCCGGCCCCTCCGGGCAAATCGACGGCCGGCTTTTGCGGACGGCCATAGGAGCAGAGCGTGCGGGAGGGCATGATGGAGACAACGATGGAAATGCAGGGCGCACTCGCGGACGGGACGGCAGAGCAAGACACCATGGACGGCATGCAGGAGGAACGCTGCGAGCGCGCCCAGTCCCTGCGAGCCTGCGCAGACTTTGCCGAGACGCTCTCCTCTCTCTACTTCAAGCCCCTGACCCAGGAGCAGATAGACGCCTTGGCCCAGCAGGACCTCGAGGCCTTCAAGGGCCTTGACGCCCAGTTTGACCAGGGCATCAACGACATTACCCGATACCTGCGCAAACGCAACACGGGGACCCGCCAGCAGCTTGCCTGCGACTTCACCTCCGCCTTTGTGGGCACCAAGACCTACGAGGGCAAGTCTGCCGTGCCCTACGAGTCCGTCTTCACAAGCGAGGACGGCCTTCTCTGCCAGCAGGCCTACCACGACGTCGTTGCCGAGTACCGCCGCGAGGGGCTCGAGAAGGACGACGGCCTGGACATCCCGGACGACCACCTCTCCTACCTACTCTCCTTCACCGGCGCGCTGATGCGTCGGGCGGCCGACGCGCTCGAGTCCGGCGACAGCGAGGGGGCGCGCCACGACCTGGAGACGGTGGCGGACTTCGTCGACACCCACATCCTCTCCTGGTTCGACAGCTTCCGCGAGCGTTGCGGCCTGTTGTTGCAGACCCGCTTTTACCGCGGCGTCTTGGCGATGACGCGGGGCTACCTGGATTTTGAGCAGGACTTCCTACGTCGTACCTTGGCCGCGGTGCCCGCCGGGTGCCAAGAGCCGGCCGGCGCGGCGCCTTTGGGCGAGCGGTGCGAGTAGCCACTGGGGAAATGATTGCCAGAAGGGAAGGGTAATGGTAGACGATCTCATCAGCGCGGGCATCAGCGTCGCGCTCGTGCTCGTAGTGGCTTTTCCGCTGGGCGGGGCCCTGAAAAAGAGGCCTTATATCTTCTATGCACTGGCCACCGCCCTGGTCATAGCCCACGTGTGGTATCGGTTCGGCGGCCTGTACATCGCCAGCATCCAGCATGTCATCGACACGATGAACAAGGGCTACATTGCCACGGTGTTCTTTGCCCTCGTCATGTTCATCGGCGTCCTCAGCGAGACTGGCAGCCTGCGGCGCCGTCTGCAGCCTATCCGGGCGGAGCTTTCAATCCTGGCCTTCATCTTTGCGCTGAGCCACTCCATCATCTTCTTGCCGTCCTATCTGCCGTGGCTGGGGAAGATTTTCACGTCCAACACGGTGGTGGCGGCCTCGATAACGGTGGCGATTCTTCTGGTGGTCGTGTTCGCAGTGCTCACGGTCACATCGCTGCGCGTGGCGCGGGTCAGAATGCCCTACCGGATTTGGAAGCAAATCCAGCGCCTTTCGTACGTGATGGTCGCGCTCCTCTACGCCCACATAGTCCTTGCGCTGGGAAGGTCGGCGTTCGTGGGGCACATCTCGACGGCGGCCGTGGCCTCCATCGTTGTCTACACGGTCCTCGGGCTTGCCTATGCCGTTCTGCGCATCCGCAAGGCGCTGAACGACCGGAAGCGTCAAAGCGCGGCGAGGCAGCAGGCGGACGAATTCGTGCGTCAGGCTGTCACGGAAGGCGCGGACGTCAGCACGGGCCAGCAATAGCCCGCGCGCTTGCA
>CAZEAF010000003.1:2038-56003 GCA_964510125.1 uncultured Coriobacteriaceae bacterium | reverse complement strand
CTGTCACGGAAGGCGCGGACGTCAGCACGGGCCAGCAATAGCCCGCGCGCTTGCAAGGCCGGGCAGGCTAGCGGCTGCCCGGCCTTTTTTGTGTGACGGTAACGCGCCGCGGTCCTGCCTCCGGCTGCCGGGTCGCGTGAGCGGGGGCGGGGGCGCGGGTTCGCTAAGCCAGAATCTCGGCCAGGGCGGCCCGAATGTCGTCCTCGTTGGCCTGGTAGGAGCCCTGCACCATCTCGGGCCTGCCACCGCCCCGCCCGCCCAGGCGCTCGTTCAGGGGTTTGGCCACGTCACGCAGGTCGCGGGAGCTGCTGGCCAGCACATAGTTGTACTTAGCGGCCGTGGCGCTGTCGGCGGGGGCCTCGCCGGCAGGGGAGAGGGCGGCGCAGGTGGCGGCCCTGCCGGTCTCGAGGGCGGTGTTGCACACATAGCGCAGGTCCTCGATGGAAAGGCCGGGCTCCACAAGGACGGCCAGGTCCCGGCCCTCGGGCAGGGCGGCGATTTCGAGGCTTAGGCGTGCGCGCACGGCCTCGGCCAGCTGACGCTTGAGCTCGAGCTTCTCGTCCCACAGGCGCTGGGCGGCGTCGGCCACCTCGCCCGGCTTGGCCGAGAGCAGCGTCCCGATGCGACGGAACTGGGCCATCTCGTCCTCGTAGGCCAAAAGGGCCCGGCGGCCGCAGAGCATCTCCACGCGGGTGCCGCCCTTTTTGCTGGTGATGCCCAGGACCTTGATGAGGCCCACCTGGCCGGTCGTCTCGACATGGGTGCCGCAGCAGGCGCACAGGTCGACGCCGGGAATCTCCACCAGGCGCACCTGGCCGGCCAGCTCCTTCTTGCTGCGGTAGTCCATGCCCGCCAGCTCCCCCGGCCCGGGCAGGAGCTCACGGACCGGCAGGTCGGCCCGCACGGCCTCGTTGGCCCTCTGCTCGATCTCCAGAATCTGCTCCGGCTCGATGGGGCCTGAGAAGTCGACCTCTATGCACTCGGTGCCCATGTGGAAGCCGATGTTGTCATAGCCGAATGCCTTGTGGACCAGGCCCGACACGATGTGCTCGCCGGTGTGGGCCTCCATGTTGTCGCGGCGCCAGCACCAGTCGAGGACCCCGTGCACCCGGGCTCCCAGGGGCAGGGCGGCGCAGCAGATGCAGACGGTCCGGTCGCCCAGCTTGCGGGTGTCGGTCACCTTGACGGCCGGGTCGTCGGGCTTGGCCAGGTTGGCCAGGGTGCCCCGGTCGCCGGGCTGGCCGCCGCCCTCGGGGTAGAAGGCCGTCTGCGACAGCTCGACGGCAAAAGCGCCGTCCTTGTATGCCTCGCAGGCCACGACCTGGGCGTCGAACGCGCGCACGCAGGGGGTCTGGTAGTAGAGCTCGGAGAAATCTTCCATGGGGTCAGCCGTCCTGTCTATCGTCATGCGGTCACTGGGCGCAAGGTGCCGCCTGGCATGATAGGCCGCAGGCGAGGGGAGGGCGTGGAGAGAGGGCGCGTCCCGTCACGGCGGGCAAAAAGGCGGGGTCGGACGTGGTATGTTTCTTCAGCGAGGCCCACCGCGGCCTCTGACGGGCGCCGCCACCCTCGGCTGGCGCAGGCAACGCGGCGGGTCAAGGCCGGTATAAGGGCAAAGGAGCTCGGGCAATGGTACAGGCTATGGGCGTCCAGGGTCAGGACCCGGGCTACACGGTGGCCCCCGGGTACGCGCTGAGCGAGGTCGAGCGGGTCTTCTGCGAGCTCGTCCGTATCGACTCCCCCTCCTTCCACGAGCACGAGATGGCCGAGGAGGTCATGCGCCGCATGCGCGCCATCGGCTACGCGGTTGACCAGGACCAGACCCAGGGCCGCAACGACGGCGTGGTCCGCCAGCTGGTTGACACCCACCGCTACCGGTCCCTGTCCGAGGCCCGGCGCGTCCTGGAGCTGCTCGCCCACACCGGCAGCGACTGCGGCAACGTTTTCGGCACCCTGCCCGGCCGCGGCGACCTGGCCGACGCTGACCCCATTCTCTTCCTGACCCACCTGGACACAGTGGCCCCAGCCATCGGCAAGCGGGCTATCGTGCACGAGGACGGCACCATCACCTCCGCCGGCGACACAGTCCTGGGCGCCGACGACCTGGGCGGCGTCGCGGTCATGCTGGCGGCCACGGCCCGGCTGGAGCGCGAGGGGAGGGCCCACCGCCCCGTGGAGCTGGCCTGCATGGTAGCCGAGGAGCCCGGCAACGTGGGCGCCCGCGCCTTCGACTTCACCCGCTGCCGGGCCACCATGTCCTACACGCTCGACTACTCGGCCGACCCCAACGAGTTCGCCTACCAGGCGCCCACCATTCTCATCTACACGGCCGACGTCGTGGGCAAGCCGGCCCACGCGGGCTTTTACCCCGAGCGCGGCGTCAACGCCATCAAGATTGCGGCCCGGGCCATCGACAACGTCAAGAGCGGCCGCATCGACGGGGACACCACGGCTAACGTGGGCGTCATCACAGGCGGGCGCGGCAACAACGTCGTCCCCGGCACCTGCATCGTCCGAGGCGAGGTCCGCAGCTTCGTGCACGAGCAGGCCGAGGCCCAGATAGAAGAGGTCCGCCAGGCCTTCCAGGAGGCGGCCCACGAGTTCGACGGCAAGGTCACGCTTAGCGTCCACGAGGCCTGCCATGCCTACAAGACCCCGCTGGATTCCCCGGTGATTGAGCTCTTCGGGCGGGCCTGCGAGGCCTGCGGCCTGCCTGAGGCGTCCGGCGCTCCCACCTTTGGCGGCAGCGACAACAACGTCGTGGCCACCTTCGGCATCCCGGGCATCGTCATCTCCAACGGCATGCGCGAGGCCCACTCGCCCCGCGAGCACATCCACGCCGGCGACCTGGACAAGATTCAGAGGCTCGTGGAGGCCCTGCTCACCATCTGACCGCACTGCCGCCACGCCTGCCTGCTATCATGGCGCGCGCGAAATCCGATTCACGACCATCGGCCGCCGGCGGGCCTGCCGGCAGGCATAAAGGAGCCAGCAGACATGCCCATCACCAAACCCCGCGGCACGGAGGACCTTATCGGCACGGACGCCCTCACCTGGAGCTACATGCGCGACACGGCCTCGTCGCTCTTCATGACCTACGGCTTTGCCCCAATCGAGACCCCCCTCTTCGAGCAGGCCGACGTCTTCGTCCACGGCTTGGGCACCTCTACCGACGTCGTCCGCAAGGAGATGTTCACGGCCCTGTCGCCCGACGCCTACGCCAAGGTGGGGGAGGGCAAGGCCTCTGAGCTCAAGGACGCCCAGCGCCTGGCCTTGCGCCCCGAGGGCACCGCTGGCGTCGTACGCGCGTCCATCGAGCACAGCCTGGTCGTGCCGGGCGGCGCCCCCGCTAAGCTCTGGTATGCGGGCCCGATGTTTCGCGCCGAGCGTCCCCAGAAGGGGCGTCTGCGCGAGTTCCACCAGATTGGCGTGGAGTACCTGGGCACAGCCGACCCCGCCGCCGACGCCGAGACCATCATCATGTTCATGCGCCTCGTTGAGCAGCTGGGCATCGACAGGTCCTCGGTTCGCCTGCTCATCAACTCCATGGGCGACGACGCGTGCCGCCCGGCCTACCGTGACTCGGTGAGCGCCTACATGCATGCCCACGAGGACGAGCTCTGTGAGGAGTGCCGGGTCCGCGCCGACACCAACCCCCTGCGTGGCTTTGACTGCAAAAACGAGGGCTGCCGGCGGGTCATGGACGGGGCCCCCAGGATCACTGACGCCCTCTGCGACGACTGTCGCGCCCACTATGCCCAGGTCAAGGCCTATCTGGACGCCCAGGGCATCGCTTACGAGGAGGACCCGCGCCTAGTCCGCGGTCTGGACTACTACACCCGCACGGTTTTCGAGGTCCAGGTCGTCGACGGTTTGGGCGCCCAGAACGCCATCGGTGGCGGTGGGCGTTACGACAAGCTCTTCGAGGTCTCGGGCGGCAAGCCCACGCCCTGCGTTGGTTTTGCGGCCGGCTACGAGCGCATGGTCCTAGCCATGCAGGCCTGCGGGGCCGACCTGCCCCAGCCCATAACCCCCGACGTGTACGTGGCCGTGGCCGAGCCCGACGTGGCCCCCCAGGCGTTCGCCCTGACTCAGGACCTGCGCGACACGGGTTTCATCGTGGAGGCCGACCGCCAGGGCCGCTCGCTCAAGAGCCAGTTCAAGCAGGCCGACAAGCTGGCCGCCTCGGTGGTCGTCGTGCTCGGTCCCGACGAGGTGGCTGCCGGCAAGGCCAAGATTCGCGACATGGGGTCCCACGAGGAGACCCTGGTCGACCGCGACGACCTGGCCGCCGAGCTGGCCGAGCGGCTGGGCTACGAAGTCGAGGGCGACTGCTGCTGCGATGAGGACTGCGGCTGCGATGACGACTGCGACTGCGGCCACCACCACCGCGACCACGACGGCAAGGGATGCAGCGAGCAGGCCTAATTGGTTTGCTATCGCCGTAACCGATAGCGGGTCATAGGACATTAGATTCGCGCCACACACCCGAAAAGTGCCACTCGAGTGCTCTAATGAGGTAAAGTGTGGGGCTAGCCGACGAGGAAGGTCGTCCCCTTCCCCCGAGGTCGTCCCATCACCGGAAGTGATTGTGCCACAACGAAAGGACCGCCCCATGGACTTTGAACCTGCCAACGTCTCCCGCCGCGCCTTTGCCAAGGGTATGGCCGCCACCGGCGTCGCCGCCCTGCTTGCAGGCTTGGGCCTCTCCGCCTCCGACGCTGACTTCGCCCTGGCCAGTGACGGCAAGACCTTCACCTACGCCATCGCCGGCGACCCGTCCACGACGCCCAACGTCATCACCACGAGCGACCGCTATGGCCTCATGACCCTCAAGCTGGTCTTCTCGCCCCTGTGGATGTACAACGCCGACGGCATCAACTACTTCCTGGCCGACTCCTACGACGCTTCCGAGGACGGCACGACCATCACCGTCCATCTGCACGAGGGCGTCAAGTGGCATGACGGCGAGCCCTTCACGGCCGACGACGTTGTCTTCACCTACGAGGCCATCGAGTCCACCGAGGAGGCCAACCAGTACTCCCAGCTGGTCTACGACGACGGCAAGGTCGCTATCGAGAAAGTCGATGACCTCACGGTCAAGTTCACCTTCCCGCACGCCATGCCCAACGCCGACGAGATGCTCTCCCAGGGCTTCATCATGCCCAAGCATGTCTTCGAGGGCGTGACCGACTGGGAGCAGAACGACGCCGAGTCCGTGGGCACCGGCCCCTACAAGCTCGACGAGTACAAGATTGGCCAGTACCTGAGCTTCACGGCCAACGAGGACTACTTCCTGGGCAAGCCCAACATCGACAACGTCGTCTTCCAGATCATCACCAACGAGAACACCGGCATGCAGGCCATCCAGGCCGGCGAGGTCAACGCTTGGATTGGCACGCCCGCCGAGGTCCAGCAGATGAGCATCGAAGCCAATGGCCTGGTCGTGACCCCCTACTCCGAGGGTCGCGTGGCCTACCTGGCCATCAACTGCCAGCGCGTCACCGACGAGAACGTCCGCAAGGCCATCCTCTACTCCTTCGACAAGGCGGCCATCTGCAACGCCGCCCTGCTCGACCCCGAGTATTACGACGCCGAGTACACCTTCCTGCCCACCGTCAGCGAGTTCTACGCGCCCGACGCCGTCGAGAAGTACGAGCGCGATCTCGACAAGGCAAAGCAGCTCCTGTCCGAGGCCGGCATGACCAACCCCACCTTCACCATCGCCTACGACTCGGGTAACACCCTGAGCGAGACCGGGGCCCTCATGATGCAGGAGCAAGCGGCCGAGGCCGGCATCACCCTCACCATCCAGTCCGTTGAGTCCACGGCCCTGTTCAACGCCATGGTCAAGGAGGACAACGAGTACGACCTGTACTTCGGCGGCTACATCATGGGCATCGACCCCTCCACCTTCAAGCCGCTCTTCTACTCCACGGCTGCGTGGAACTACATGCACTGGGGCGACGCCTATCCCGAGATTGACGACCTCTTCAACCAGGGCGACAACGAGCTCGACCCCGACAAGCGCAAGCAGATTTACACCGACCTGCAGGCAGCCATCCAGGACACGGGCGCCTTCTACCCGCTCTACTCCAACAAGCGCCTGCTGGTCACCACCAACAACGTCAAGAACATCGATGAGGCCAAGCTCGTCCCTGTCTACACGTTCGAGGACCTGTCCAAGCTGGACATCGACTAGGCCTGTCCCCCTCTCCTGAGGGGCATGAGGGCGGGCGCCGGCGGATGGTGGCAGACCGGCGGCGACGCGTAGGGTGTTATGGGGGTCGCATGGTACGCACGGATCTGCCGCAGCCATGTGACCCCTTTTGCTTATTTTATGGTTGTGCTTTTTTGCTCGGAGACTGCCTTGCGGTCATGCGCGGGGCTAAAGGGGAGGAGTTGACTCGTGGCCAAGTACATCGGCAGGCGACTGCTGGTGGCGATTCCGCTGTTGCTCGTAATCACCATCATCGTCTTCCTGCTCATGAACGCCGCTCCTTATGACGCCATCGACGCTATGACGACGCCCAAGATGAGCGAGGAGACCATCGCTGCCATCAAGGCCAAGTACGGCTACGACCAGCCGGTCTACATCCAATACCTGAACTGGCTGGGCGGCCTGTTCACCGGCAACCTGGGCTACTCCATCGTGAACAAGCAGTCCATCGCCGAACAGCTGGCTGCGCGCATCCCCAACACCATCCTGTTGGTCCTGCCCAGCTACCTGGTGGCCTATGTCACCGCCATCGTCTTGGGCCTGGTCGCCGGCACCCATCGCGGCTCCAAGCTCGACCACGCCATCGACGGCATAGCCTCGGTCCTCATCGCGGTGCCCTCCTTCTGGCTGGCCATGCTGCTCATCTTCGTCTTTGGCTACCTGCTCCGGGCCCTTCCCATCGTGGGCATGCAGACGGTGGGCGACGGGTCTTTCCTGGACGTCTTAAGGCACTACATCTTGCCCTTCATCACGCTCACCATCGCCTTCCTGCCCGACAACCTGCGCTACGTCCGCTCCAGCGCCATCACCCAGTCCAACCAGGACTATGTCATGGTGCAGAAGGCCTTCGGCGCCTCCCGCACGCAGATTATGTTCAAGCACATCGTCCGCAACGTCCTGGGCCCCGTGCTCACCCGCCTGGGCATGGCCCTGCCCATGCTGGTCACGGGAGCCATCATCACCGAGACCATCTTCTCCTGGCCGGGCGTCGGGCCCTACTTCATGACCGCCATCAAGGGCATGGACTACCCGATTGTCATGGCCATCCTCATCATGTCCTCCACCCTCGTCATCCTGGGCAACCTGCTCGCCGACATCCTCAATGCGCTTGCCGACCCGCGGATTCGCGCCGGTCAGGGAGGTGCTCAGTGATGGCAAAGAAGAAGCTTTCCGCCGAGGCCAGCTCCATCGTGGCCGAGCACAAGCACACCCGGTCGCAGGCGGCCTGGACCGCCTTCAAGCGCGACAAGAGCGCCATCGTCATGCTGATCCTTCTGGTCTTCATCGTCGCGTGCTGCCTGATCGCGCCCCTGCTTCCCTTCGACCCCAACTCCACCGACGTGGCCAACCGGCTGGCCCCGCCCAGCTCCGAGCACCTCTTCGGCACCGACCAGCTGGGTCGCGACTACCTGGCCCGTGTCCTCTACGGCGGCCGGGTCTCGCTTCTCGTCGGCGTACTGGCCATGCTCACCAGCCTGGCCATCGGCATCCTGGTCGGCACGGTTGCCGGCCTTCTGGGCGGTATCGTCGACGCCATCCTCATGCGCATCGTCGACGTCCTGTCCTCCGTGCCCTGGCTGGTCCTGGTCACCGTCGTCAGCATCTTCCTCAAGCCCGGCCTGACCTCCATCATCTTGGTCATCGGCCTCTTCAGCTGGATGGAGATTGCCCGTCTGGTTCGCACCGAGACCCAGTCCATCAAGGAGCGCGACTTCGTCCAGTACGCCAAGCTCTGCGGCGTGTCCACGCCCCGAGTCATCCTGCGCCACATCATCCCCTCGGCCTTGCCCACGATTATCACCGCCTCCACGACCTCGCTGGCCAGCGCCATCATGACCGAGTCCTCCCTGTCCTTCCTGGGCGTGGGCGTGCAGCAGCCCATGAGCTCCTGGGGCTCCATGCTTCAGGACGCCCAGCAGTACATGCAGAACGACATCTACATGGCCATCATCCCGGGCCTTCTGATTGTCATCGTCATCTTTGCCTTCAACAAGCTGGGCAACATCATGCGCGTGTTCGCAGACCCCCAGGTCATGAGCGAAGAGAGGATGTAGCAATGGCAGACAGCAGCAAGACCGCCGCCGCAGCTCCCTCTCAGCAGGCAGAGAAGGGCCAGCCCACGCCCCTGCTCGAGGTCCGCGGCCTCAAGACCACCTTCCACTCCCACCACCGCCTGGTCGAGGCGGTGCGCGGCGTCGACCTCACCGTCTACGACGGAGACTTCTTGGCGGTTGTGGGCGAGTCGGGGTCTGGCAAGAGCGTCACCATGAAGTCGGTCATGGGCCTCATGCCCAAGAACGCCGACGTCGAGGCAGACAAGATTGTCTTCGACGGCCGCGACATGCTGGCAATGTCCGAGGAGGAGCAGCGCCGCATGCGCGGGCCCGAGATTGCCATGATCTTCCAGGACCCCATGACCTCGCTCGACCCGGTCAAGACTATCGGCTCCCACCTCTTCGAGGTCCTCAAGCGCCACCGCGGCCTCAAGGGGGCCGAGGCCAGGCAGGAGGCCATCCGCGTCCTCAACCTGGTGGGCATCCCCTCGGCCGAGAGCCGGCTCAAGCAGTACCCCTACGAGTTCTCGGGCGGCATGCGCCAGCGCGTCCTCATCGCCATGGCCCTGTGCTGCCAGCCCCGCCTGCTCATTGCCGACGAGCCCACGACGGCCTTGGACGTCACCATCCAGGCCCAAATCCTCGACCTGCTCAAGCGCCTGTCGGTCGAGGAGAACATGAGCGTCATCCTCATCACCCATGACCTGGGCGTCGTGGCCAGCCTCTGCAACCGGGTGGCGGTCATGTACGGCGGCCTGGTCATGGAGTACGGCTCGGTCGACCAGATCTTCTACGAGCCAAGGCACCCCTACACGCGGGCCCTCCTGAGCGCCGTGCCCAACCCTGACGGTCGCAAGGGCCGCCTGGTGGCCATCCCGGGCTCCGCCCCCTCGCTGGCCAACCCGCCCGCCGGCTGCCCCTTTGCCGAGCGTTGTTCCTTTACTGCGAAGGCCTGCACCGCCGCCATGCCGGGCTTCATTGATTACGAGGGAGAGCAGCGCGCCCGGTGCGTGTTCTCAGCCGCCCAGCTCGACGCCAAGCATGAGGAGGCCGCACAGTGAGCCAGACCACCATCAAGCAGGACGCGTCAGCAAAGGCCGCGGCTCCCACGTCCGTCGGGCCTGCCCCCGCCCCCGGCAAGGCCAAGCCCTCAGAGGACTACATCCTGCGTGCCAAGGACCTGTGCAAGTACTTCCCGGTGCGGACCTTCTTCGGCCAGTCCAAGAGGTTTGTCCAGGCCGTCGACAAGGTGACTCTCAACATCCGCCGGGGCGAGACCTTCGGCCTGGTGGGGGAGTCCGGCTGCGGCAAATCCACCCTGGGCCGCACCCTCATCCGCATGTACCACCCCACCTCGGGCTCCATCGAGTTCGACGGCCATGACATCACCCATGCCAAGGGCCAGGAGCTCGTTGATATCCACCGCCGCATGCAGATTGTCTTCCAGGACCCCTACCTGTCCCTGGACCCCCACCAGACGGTGCGCGAGATCGTGTCCGAGCCCATGAAGGTGGGCAACCGCATTCCTGCCGACGAGCTCGACGACCGGGTGGCCGCCATCCTGGACCAGGTCAGCCTCCACCGCGACGACATGTACAAGTTCGCCTACGAGTTCTCGGGCGGCCAGCGCCAGCGCGTAGGCATCGCCCGGGCCCTGTCGGTCAAGCCCGGCTTCATCCTTTGCGACGAGCCCATCTCGGCTTTGGACGTGTCCATCCAGGCTCAGGTTGTCAACATGCTGGAGGACCTGCAGGCCGAGCTGGGCCTCACCTACCTCTTCGTGGCCCATGACCTGTCCATGGTCCGCCACATCTCCAACCGCATCGGCGTCATGTACCTGGGGCGCCTGGTCGAGGTGGCCCAGGCCGACGAGCTCTACGAGAACCCCCTGCACCCCTACACCAAGGCGCTCCTGTCGGCCATCCCCATCCCCGACCCCCACGCCGACGCCCTGGCCAAGCGTCAGACCCTCCAGGGCGAGCTGCCCAGCCCCCTCAACGTGCCCACCGGCTGCCACTTCCACACCCGCTGCCCGGTCGCGTGCGAGGAGTGCTCGGGCGTTACCTGCGAGCTCAGGGAGGTTTCTCCCGGCCATTACGTGGCCTGCCCCTTCGCCGCCCTCTAGGTCCGCGGTATATAAGATAGATGCGCCCGTAGCGCCTCCTCGCACGCGTAGGTCGTGTGGAGAGGCGCTTTTCCGCTCGGCCGAATACCAGGCGCTTGTCTTGCGACTGTTTTCCCCGGGTACAAAGGACGAAACGCCGATTCACCAAAGGAGAGACGCCACATGTTCGAGAAGTTCACCGACGGCGCTCGCAAAGTCATGGTCCTAGCCCAGGAGGAAGCCCGCAAGCTGGGCCAGATGTATGTGGGGACCGAGCACCTGCTCCTGGGCCTCATCCGCGAGGGCGACGGCATCGCGGCCAAGGCCCTGGCCAAGCTCGACGTCACCTACGACGCCACGCTCGAGCAGGTCAGGCAGCTGGCGTCCAAGTCCGACGAGCCCACGCCCGCGGGCCACATCCCCTTCACGCCCCGCGCCAAGAGGGTCCTGGAGAGCGCCCTGCGCGAGTCCATCTCAGCCAACCAGTCCTACATCGCCACCGAGCACCTCCTGCTGGGCATCCTGCGTGAGGGCAACGGCGTGGCCCTCGAGGCCCTGTCCCACATGGGCGTCTCGTCCGACGCCGTCCGCAGCGCGGTCGAGGAGCTCACGCCCAAGCGTCCGCCCCAGCCGGTCCTGCCCGGCGTAGCCATCGGGGGCGGCCCGCAGACCGGCTTCGGCGGCCCCCGCCCCAGCTCCGAGGAGGACTCGTCCCTCAAGGAGTACGGCTGTGACCTGACCCGTCTGGCCCGCGAGGGCAAGCTCGACCCCGTCGTGGGCCGTGACCGTGAGACCGAGCAGGTCATGCAAATCTTGGCCCGCCGCACTAAGAACAACCCCGTGCTCATTGGCGACCCCGGCGTGGGCAAGACGGCCGTGGTTGAGGGCTTGGCCCAGCGCATCGCCGCAGGTGACGTGCCCGAGATGCTGCACGACAAGAGTGTGTGGACCCTCGACATAGCAGCCCTGGTGGCTGGCGCCAAGTACCGCGGCGAGTTCGAGGAGCGCCTCAAGCGGGTCATGGCCGAGGTCCGCGAGGACCCCTCCATCATCCTCTTTATCGATGAGATGCACACCCTCATCGGTGCCGGCTCGGCCGAGGGCTCGCTTGACGCGGCTTCCATCCTCAAGCCGGCCCTGTCCCGCGGCGAGATTCACATGATTGGCGCCACCACGATTGACGAGTACCGAAAGCACGTCGAGAAGGACTCCGCCTTCGCCCGCCGTACTCAAACCGTCATGGTCGACGAACCCACGGTCGAGGACACCCTCAAGATTATCGAGGGCCTGCGCCCCCGCTACGAGGAGCACCACCACGTCCACTACACCGACGAGGCCATCGAGGCCGCGGTGAGCCTGTCCAATCGCTATATCCAGGACCGCTTCCTGCCCGACAAGGCTATTGACCTGCTCGACCAGGCCGGCGCCTCCATCCACATTCGCGTCAACCCTCGCCCCCAGGCCCTGGAGGAGGCTGAGGCCGAGCTGGCAGAGGTGCGGGCCAGGCGCGAGAAGGCCGCGGGCGACCAGGACTACGAGGCCGCTGCCACCCTGCGCGACCGGGAAAAGGAGTTGGCCGCCTCCGTCGAGCAGATGGAGAAGGACTGGCATGAGGCGGGCAAGGCCAGCGTCTCCGAGGTCACGCCCGACGACATAGCCCAGGTGGTCTCCAAGTCCACGGGCGTGCCGGTCACCAACCTCACCGAGGCCGAGACCTCCAAGCTCCTCCGCATGGAGAGCGTCCTGCACGAGCGCATCGTCGGTCAGGAGGAGGCGGTCACCGCCATCTCCAAGGCCATCCGCCGCTCGCGGGCCGGCCTGCGCGACCCCAGGCGCCCCAACGGGTCCTTTGTCTTCCTGGGTCCCTCCGGCGTGGGCAAGACCGAGCTGGCCAAGACCCTGGCGGAGTTCCTCTTCGGCACCCAGGACGCCCTCATCACCTTCGACATGTCCGAGTACATGGAGAAGCACACGGTCTCCCGCCTGGTCGGCGCCCCTCCCGGATACGTGGGCTACGATGAGGGCGGCGAGCTCACCAAGGCCGTCCGCCAAAAGCCCTACTCGGTCGTCCTCTTCGACGAGATTGAGAAGGCCCACTCGGACATCTTCAACATCCTCCTGCAGATTCTGGAGGAGGGCCGTCTCACCGACGGTCAAGGCCGCAAGGTCGACTTCCGCAACACGGTCATCATCATGACCTCCAACGTCGGCGCCCGCGAAATTGCCCAGACGGCGCCGTTGGGCTTTGCCGAGGCCCGCACCGACGGTAGCCTCGACGACGACGCCATCAAGCGCAACGTCATGAGCGAGGTCAAGAAGCTCTTCAGACCCGAGCTGCTCAACCGTATCGACGACGTCATCGTCTTCAAGTCGCTCACCAACGACCAGCTGGTCTCCATCGCCGACCTGCTGGTGGCCGACCTGCGCGACCGGCTGGTGGAGCGGGGCATGACCATCAACCTGACCGAGGATGCCAAGCGCCTTCTGGTCAAGAAGGGCACCGACGCCGCCTATGGCGCCCGCCCCCTGCGCCGGGCCATCCAGACCCTGCTCGAGGACCCCATCTCCGAGCAGATCCTCGAGGGCACCTGGCACGCCGGATCGGTCATCGACGTCGACGTCAAGGACGGGGAGTTCGCCTTTGCCCCCGGCACGGGCGAGATTCCGGAGCCCCGTCACCGCGAGAGCATCTCCGACGCCAACGCTTCGGCCCGCCCCCGTCGCGCGCGCCTGGCCCCGGTGGCGACCCCGGTGAGCGACGAGGCAGGCGCATCGGATTAATATAGTGCCAGCGCGGTCATCGGGCCGGCGCGTGGTATGCTAAGCCGTGGCGTAATCGACGCAGGCCGCGCCACCTCCTCGGAGGGACGCGGCCCGCTTGTCTGTTCGGGCGTGCAAAAGAAGGGCGGGCAACCATGGCCATGGCCACTCATCCCCTGATGGACGGTATCGACCTCGACGACCTGGCCGACCCGGTCGTCGAGCCACCTTCGATACTCCAGGCGGTCGAGGCGGTCGACGACAGCGTCATGGGCCTGCCCCGCCCGACGGCCGAGCCGGCCCCCCAAGGCCGCGGCGTGGTGGGCAAGAAGGCCGACGTGGCGGCGGTCATTGTGGCCGGCGGCTCGGGCGAGCGCTTTGGCCGCTCGGGCGGCAAGCAGCTCATGCCCGTTCTGGGCAAGCCCCTGCTCACCTGGTCTGTCCAGGCCTTTGACGCGGTCAGCCAGGTGGGCCTGATTGTGGTCGTGGTCCCGGGCGAGCGGATTGACGAGTTCCAGAGCCTGGCTATCGACCCCTACGGCATTGTGACCCCCGTCAAGCTTGTGGCCTCGGGCCAGCTCCGCCAGGAGTCCGCTATGGCCGGCGTCGAGGCCGTGCCCGACAGCTTCAAGTTCATAGCCATGCACGACGGGGCCCGGCCGGTCATCCTGCCCGAGACCATCGTCCACGCCATCAACGTGCTCAAGGGCACGCTCGACGCCGACGGCGTAGGCTGCGGCCACCCGGCCATCGACACCCTCAAGGTCATCGACGGCGACGTCGTGGTGGGCACGCCCGACCGGTCCATGTTCTGGGTGGCCCAGACCCCGCAGATCTTCCACGCCGACGTCCTGCGCCAGGCCCACGCCGCCGCCATGGAGGAGGGCTTCATCGGCACGGATGACTCGTCCCTGGTCGAGCGGGTGGGTGGCCGCGTGGTCCTGGTCCGGTGTCCGCGCGACAACCTTAAGCTCACGGTCCCCGAGGACCTGGCCCCCATCGTGGCCTTCCTGCACCAGCGCTACGGGGCCAAGGTTGATGGGGAAGACGGGGCTGATTCCTGATGGGGCTGCACATCGGCCACGGCTACGACGTCCACGCCTTCGCCCCCAACCGCCGCCTGGTCCTGGGCGGGGTCGACGTCCCCTATGACAGAGGACTCGACGGCCACTCCGACGCCGACGTCGTCGCCCACGCCCTGGCAGACGCCATCCTGGGGGCGGCCCGCCTAGGCGATATCGGCAGGCTCTTCCCCGACACCGACCCGGCCTTTCTGGGGGCCGACTCCATGGTCCTGCTGGCCAAGGTCATGGAGGTCGTGCGGGCGGCGGGGTTCGAACTGGTGGACTGCGACTGCACCATAGCGGCCCAGGCCCCCAAGCTCTCGCCCTACCGGGACCAGATGAGGGCCAACCTGGCCAAGGCCGCGGGCGTCGACGTGTCGGCGGTGGGCCTCAAGGCGACGACCACCGAGCGCCTGGGCTTCGTGGGTAGGGAAGAGGGCATAGCCGCCTGGGCGGTTGCCTTGCTCGAGAACTAACGGCCTGCGCGAAAGGGAATCAGGCATGAGAATCTACGACAGCTCGCAGCGAGCGAAGGTTGACTTCGAGCCGCTGGAGCCCGGCCATGTGCGCATGTACGTGTGCGGGCCCACGGTCTACGACAACGTCCACATCGGTAACGCCCGCACCTTCTTCTCCTTTGACATCGTCAGACGCTGGCTCATGGCCTCGGGCTACAAGGTCACCATGGCCCAGAACCTCACCGACGTCGACGACAAGATCATCAACCGGGCCAACGAGGGCGGCCGGACGACCGAGGAGGTCTCCGCGGAGTTCACCCAGGCCTTCATCGACGTCATGGACCGCTTCGGCATCATGCCTCCCGACATCCGCCCCCGCGCCACCCAAGAGGTCGACGGCATGATTGACATGATTTCCCAGCTCATCGACCAGGGACATGCCTACCAGTCGGGCCCCGACGTCTACTTCTCGGTCAAGTCCGATCCCGACTACGGTCACGTGTCCAACCGTGACGTCGAGGAGCAGAGGGCCGGTGCCCGCGTGGCCACCGAGGACGCCAAGCGGGACCCGCTGGACTTCGTCCTCTGGAAGGCCGCCAAGCCCGGCGAGCCCACCTGGGACTCCCCCTGGGGCCCGGGCCGTCCCGGCTGGCACACCGAGTGCGCCGTCATGGTCCACCGCTACCTGGGCATGCCCATCGATATCCACGGCGGCGGCAGCGACCTGGCCTTCCCCCACCACGAGAACGAGAGCGCCCAGGCCGAGTCCTGCTGGGGCTCCGTCTTTGCCAACCACTGGATGCACACGGGCATGCTAAGGGTCGACGGGGCCAAGATGTCCAAGTCGCTCGGCAACTTCTTCACCCTCAAGGAGGTGCTCGACCAGTACCCGGCCGACGCCCTGCGCCTCCTCATGCTCCAGACTCACTACCGCAACGACCTGGACTTCTCCTTCGACCGTCTCAGGGGCGCCCAGGCCAACCTGGAGCGGATTCGCGGCACGGTCGCCAACCTCAACTGGGCCGCTGACCAGACGGCCGGTGCCCCTGAGGACAGCGAGGCCGCCCGGGCCCTGGGCGCGGCGGTCGCCAAGGCCCGCGAGGGCTTCAAGGCCAGTATGGACGACGACTTCAACACGGCCGGGGCCCTGGCCTGCGTCTTCGACCTGGTGTCCGCCGCCAACGTCTACCTGGACGTGGCGGGCGGCCAGGTGGGGGAGGCGGCCGTGCGCCAGGCGGCCGAGGCCATCGTTGAGCTCCTCGGTGTCTTCGGCATCGACGGGCGCAAGCAGGAGCCCGGCGAGGACCTGCCTCACGAGGTCGTCGACCTGGCCCGCCAACACGACTGCCAGGTGGGGGAGGACCCCGAGGAGGCTGTCAAGGCTCTGCTGGACCTGCGCGCCGATGCCCGGTCGCGGCGCGACTGGGGCCTGGCCGACGCTATCCGCGACGGGCTCCAGGCCCTGGGCCTGGTCATAGAGGACACGGCCGGCGGCGCGCGCGTCCACAGGTCCTAGGGAGCGGTCATGGCAGCTAGCTACGTCGAGGGGCGCCGGGCGGTCGAGGAGGTCCTGCGGTCCGGAGTCCGGATTCGCCGGGTCCTCGTTCAGGCCACCGAGCCCCACCCGGCCGACAAGGCCCGCGGGACAAAGGGCCGCGGCAGCCGTCCGGCCAGGCGGGAGGCCACGACCCAGGACGACCTGGCGCCCTTGCTGGCCCGCATCCGCGAGGCCTTCCCCGACGTGGAGGTGCAGACCGTCCCCCGTGAGACCCTGGACAGGCTGAGTGAGCGGGGGTCCAGCCACGGCGCCCATCAGGGCATCATGGTTGAGGTTCCGCCCTACCGCTACACGCCCATCGAGGACCTGGCCCGGACCGGCGGCGCCAAGGACGACTCCCTCGTCATCGTCGCCGACCACATCACCGACGAGGGCAATCTGGGTGCCATCATTCGCTGCGCTGAGGTAGTGGGCGCCGACGGCGTCGTCATACCCTCCAAGCGGGCGGCCCAGGTCACGGTCGGCGTCTACAAGACCTCGGCCGGCGCGGCTCTCCACCTGCCCATAGCCCAGGTCCCTAACCTGTCCGGTGCCCTCGAGGTGCTCAAGCGGGCCGGCTACTGGGTGGCGGGGGCCTCTGAGAAGGCCGTTCAAGACGTGTGGAACGCGCCCCTGTCCGGCCGTATAGCCCTGGTCGTGGGCTCGGAAGGGGAGGGTGTCTCCCGCCTGGTCCGGGAAAACTGCGACTTCCTCGTTCGCCTGCCCCAGGCGGGCCATGTGGGCTCGCTCAACGTCGCCCAGGCAACCTGCGCCATCTGCTACGAGTGGCTACGCCAGTGCCGGTCTGAGGGAGGGCCGCGTTGATGGGGGGCCGGGGCCGCATGCTCGTCGTGGACGGGTACAACGTCATCCGCTCGGTCTCCAAGTACCGGGTCCTCATCGACGAGGAGATTCTGGACCCCCTTTTGCACGACGTCTACATCCGCGCCCGTGCGGCCCTCGTCGCCGACGTGGCGGCCTATGCCAAGGGGCGCTACGACGCCACGGTTGTCTTTGACGGCTTCGGCAACCCCGACCCAAACCGCGAGGTCAGGCACACCGCAGGCATCGACGTGGTCTTCTCCGAGCCCGACGAGGAGGCCGACGCCGTCGTGGAGCGCCTGGTGACCGAGGGGCGCGCCAAGGGCCGGGCCGTCACCGTGGTGACCTCCGACCGCCTCATCCAGTCCACGGTCTTCGGCGACGGGGTGAGGCGGGTCTCCTCCCGTGAGTTCGCGGGCGAGACCCAGCAGATGAACAAGCGCATTGACGAACAGAGGGACAATCCCAAGTACAAGAAGGCAACGGTGGCCGACCGGGTGCCCGGCGACGTCCGTCATGCCCTGTGGCTCATGGCCCAGGGCCGCGACGCCCACGGGGACGACGGCCGGGAGGCCCCAGACCGAGAGGGGAGAGGAAATGGCTCAATCAGACACTAAGGACAAGCAGGCGACGCCCAAGGCCTGGTCCAAGACCACCGACGAGCACGCTACCGACTTCGAGAGGCCCCAGGGCACCTTGGGCCTGCGCGCAGGGGCCGTCGCAATCTGGCTGGTGGGCTTTGCGGCCGAGGTCCTCGGCATCCTCTGCGCCACGGGCAGCGTCAAGATAGGGCTGGGCTGGCCGGGCTGGGTGGAGCTGGTCGTCGGCCTTGCCCTGGGTCTGGCGGCCTCCCTGGCGGGCGCCCTTCTGTGGAAGAGGGCCGGGGGCATCCGGGCCAAGGGCAAGGGAAGCGCCGCGCCCACCTCGAGCCTGCTCAGCGCCTTTTTCGGCACCCTGGCCTTCGTCCCCATGGTCATCTACTTCGCCGTGGCCAAGAACGCCTCGCCCAAGATGCGCATGGCCTCGATCGTTGGCCTGGTCGTGGCTCTGGTGGTGACGGTGACGTTCGTGGCGGCTCTGTAGGCGTCCTTGGCAATCTGTCTGGTTGGGGCTGGCGCATTGACGCCACTCACGCTATGATGCGGCGAGCGCCGATGTAGCTCAATGGTAGAGCAACCGCCTTGTAAGCGGTAGGTTGCGAGTTCGAGCCTCGCCGTCGGCTCCATGCAGACTCACGCGCCCCATGCGCGCCCAAGGCCCCGGCACCCGCCGGGGCCTTCTTGCATTCGGGCTAGAAAAAGACATTGAGCTGCAACGATGCTTCTGTGGGCCCGGCTGGGCGGGAAAAGATGTGGCGAGACGGTGAACTGCCTTTTTTTGACCACCCCTGTTTGACAGCCCCCAGCCAGTAGCGTATATTCACCTTCGCTGTTGCGCGGAAACGCATGACAGCGCACGAGATTCTGTGCGTGCGAGGAAGTGGGAGTGTGCCCGAGTGGTTAATGGGGACGGACTGTAACTCCGTTGGCTCTGCCTACCAAGGTTCGAATCCTTGCGCTCCCACCAGTTGTGCCTGTGTAGCTCAGTCGGTAGAGCACCTCGTTGGTAACGAGGAGGCCACCGGTTCAAGTCCGGTCGCAGGCTCCACCTCTTCTCGCCGTGCGGAGTTTCGGAAAAGTGGCGGTGTAGCTCAGTTGGTTAGAGCACGCGGCTCATACCCGCGATGTCACCGGTTCGAATCCAGTCACCGCTACCATTTTTGTGCTAAAGGCGGCCCTTACGGGCCGCTCGCTCTATCAGGGTGTTATAGTGTTGCCCGTTCTGTGTCACAACCGGTCAGCCAGCCGGAGTAAATCCCCTAGAGGAGGAGAGCTATGGCCAAGGAGAAGTTTGTTCGCGACAAGCCACACGTGAACATTGGTACGATCGGCCACGTCGATCACGGCAAGACGACCCTGACGGCAGCCATCACCAAGGTTCTGTCCGTGACTGACGGCTGCAAGGCTGACTACACCGCCTTCGAGAACATCGACAAGGCCCCCGAGGAGCGTCAGCGCGGCATCACCATCAATGTCGCCCACGTCGAGTACGAGACCCAGGCCCGTCACTACGCCCACGTCGACTGCCCCGGCCACGCCGACTACGTTAAGAACATGATTACCGGTGCTGCCCAGATGGACGGCGCTATCTTGGTCATCGCCGCCACCGACGGCCCCATGGCCCAGACCCGCGAGCACATCCTGCTCGCCCGTCAGGTCGGCGTGCCCGCCATCGTCGTCTTCCTCAACAAGTGCGACATGGTCGACGACGACGAGCTCATCGACCTGGTCGAGATGGAGACCCGCGACCTGCTGTCCGAGTACGACTTCCCGGGCGACGACCTGCCGATTATCCGCGGCTCCGCCCTGGGCGCCCTCGACGGCGACGAGAAGTGGGTCGAGTCTGTCCGCGAGCTCATGAAGGCTGTCGATGATTACATCCCCACGCCTCCTCGCGACAACGAGAAGCCCTTCCTGATGGGCGTCGAGGACACCATGACCATCTCCGGCCGCGGCACCGTTGCCACCGGCCGTGTCGAGCGCGGCGAGCTCAAGCTCAACGACCCGCTCGAGATTGTCGGCATCAGGCCCACGCAGACCACCGTCGCCACCGGCATCGAGATGTTCCGCAAGACCCTGGACTTCGCCGAGGCCGGCGACAACGTCGGCGTCCTGCTCCGTGGCATCAAGCGCGATGACATCGAGCGCGGCCAGATTCTCTGCAAGCCCGGCTCGGTCCACGCCCACACCAAGTTCACGGGCGAGGTCTACGTCCTGACCAAGGAGGAGGGCGGCCGTCACACCCCGTTCTTCGACGGCTACCGTCCCCAGTTCTACTTCCGCACGACCGACGTCACCGGCACCGTCAAGCTGCCCGAGGGCACCGAGATGGTCATGCCCGGCGACCACGTGACGATTACGGGCGAGCTCATTCACCCGATCTGCATGGAGGAGGGCCTGCGCTTCGCTATCCGCGAGGGCGGCCACACGGTCGGCTCCGGCACCATCTCCACCATTATCGAGTAGCCCTTACTCGGACTGACGAGGGGGCCCGGCTTCTCTGGAGGCCGGGCCCTTTTTCTTGCCCAGGCCCCGCTAGGGGAGCGTGTTCCCCGGGGTCGGCGGCGTGCGTCTTCCCTTGCGCGAATACCTCGCATGATGGCATTGTGTGCAAGGGAAGGGGCACGTTGACACAGACGAAACTGGTTTGTTAGAGTACTAACCCGTGCCCGAGAGATACAGGGCTAACTCACACGGAGGTTTTCATGCGCACTATGGTCACCCTTGCATGCTCTGAGTGCAAGCGCCGTAACTATACGACGACGAAGAACAAGCAGACGACCCCTGATCGTCTCGAGCTCAAGAAGTACTGCCCCTGGTGCCGTCATCATACGCTGCACAAGGAGACGCGCTAGTATCCTCGCCGGTTATAGGCCAGTAGCTCCAATTGGTAGAGCGGCGGTCTCCAAAACCGTTTGTTGGGGGTTCGAGTCCCTCCTGGCCTGCCAGCCACGTACGGCCCGCTCCTCTCGCAAGAGAGCGCGGGCTTTTTTTCTGAAAGGGCGCCGAACGGCGCCGCAAGGGTTCGACGAGCGAAAAGGACCGCTGGATGGCATCCAAGACAAAACAGAGCGCCACGGATCAGGCCCTGAGCCCGACGGCTCAGGATGGTTCCGCCAAGGCCAAGCCGGTCAAGGCCCAGGCCAAGGCGGTCCCTGCCCCCAAGGCGGACAAGAAGGGCGCCAAGGGTTCCAAGGGTTCCAAGGGCAAGAGCGCCAAGCCCGGCCTCATCGCTCGTGTCAAAGGGTATTTCCAGGGCGTCCGCCAGGAGACCAAGCGTGTCGTGTGGCCCTCCCGCAGTGAGCTCATCAAGTACTCGGGTGCGGTCGTGGCCATGCTGGTCTTCTTCGGCCTGCTCATCTACATCGTCGACTCGGCCGTCGTGCCGGCGTTGCTCGCGTTCTCGGGATTGAGGGGTTAGCACATGGCAGCCAAGCGTTGGTATATCCTGCACGTCTACTCCGGTTACGAGAACAAGGTCAAGAACGATCTCGAGCATCGCATCGAGACGCTCGGTGTGGCTGACAAGGTCGTGGACATCAAGATTCCGACCGAGGAGCTCACCGAGGTCAAGGAGGGCGGCCAGCGGGTCATCAAGGAGTCCAAGGTCCTGCCGGGCTACGTTCTGGTCAAGATGGAGATGGACGACCACACCTGGTCGGTCGTGCGCAACACCCCCGGCGTCACCGGCTTCGTCGGCGTCGACGGCAAGGCGGTGCCCCTCACCCGCGCCGAGTTCGACAAGATTATGCACTCCGGCGAGCCTGGCGAGACTCCTGCGCGCACCTCAATCAGCCTCGAGATTGGCCAGGCCGTCAAGGTCACCTCGGGCCCGCTCGAGGGCTTCGACGGCACGGTGTCCGAGGTCAGCCCCGAGACCGGCAAGGTCTGCGTCATGGTCACCATCTTCGGCCGCAAGACGCCGGTCGACCTGACGCTCGAGCAGATTGCGTCCATCTAGCGTCATCTCTCGCGACTGCATGCCCACTGCGAGGGGGCTTCTCATGCGGGCGCGTTGATGAAAGGCCGGGCAGCCGGCCGATAAGTACGTTGATACGGCTATGAAAGAGGAAGTGCAATGGCTAAGAAAAAGGTATCGGGCTTCATCAAGCTCCAGATTCCGGCTGGTGCCGCCAACCCCGCGCCGCCCGTCGGTCCCGCGCTCGGCTCGCAGGGCGTCAACATCATGGCGTTCTGCAAGGAGTTCAACGACCGCACCAAGGAGCAGTCGGGCACCATCATCCCTGTCGAGATTACGGTTTATGAGGACAAGAGCTTTACCTTCATAACCAAGACCCCGCCTGCGGCCGTCCTGATCAAGGAGGCCCTGGGCCTCAAGAGCGGTTCGGCTTCGCCCAAGTCCACCAAGGTGGGCACCCTGACCCAGGAGCAGCTCCGCCAGATTGCCGAGACCAAGATGCCCGACCTCAACGCCAACAGCGTCGAGGCCGCCATGCGCGTGATTGCCGGCACCGCCCGCTCCATGGGCGTCGAGGTCGAGCCTGCCGAGTAGGCACCCGTTCGTTGTCAGACGTCGGCGCGCCGCGTCGGCGTGAGTCCGGTGGGAGAGCATCAGCTCGCCACTACCACTGAAGGAGATAGAAATGACCCAGAAGCACGGCAAGCGTTTCCGCGCCCTCGCGGAGAAGGTTGACTCCAGCCACCTCTATGCCCCGGCTGAAGCCATGGCCCTCGCCAAGGAGGCCTCTGCCAAGTTCGACGAGACCGTCGAGGTCCACTTCCGCCTCGGCGTCGACACCCGCAAGGCAGACCAGAACATCCGTGGCTCCATCTCCCTGCCCAACGGCACGGGCAAGACCGTCCGCGTCGCCGTCTTTGCCGAGGGCGACAAGGCCCGCGAGGCCGAGGAGGCCGGCGCCGACCTGGTGGGCTCCGACGAGCTCGTCCAGAAGATTCAGGCTGGCGAAATCAACTTCGATGCCGCCATCGCCACTCCTAACATGATGGCCAAGGTCGGCCGTCTGGGCAAGATCCTCGGCCCCCGCGGCCTCATGCCCAACCCCAAGCTGGGTACGGTCACCATGGACGTGGCCAAGATGATCAAGGAGCTCAAGGCCGGCCGCGTCGAGTACCGCGCCGACCGCTACGGCATCGCCCACGTGGTCATCGGCAAGGCGTCCTTCTCCGTCGAGCAGCTGGTCGAGAACTACAGCGTCCTCTACAACGAGATTATTCGCGTCAAGCCGTCCACGGCCAAGGGCAAGTACCTCAAGTCCATCGCCGTCAGCACCACGATGGGCCCCGGCATCAAGCTAGACCCGATGATTTCCCACAACTTCTTGGAGGCCAAGACCCTCGAGACCGCCGAGTAAGCTGAGGTCATAGCCGTTCTTTTGCGCCCGTTCTATGAATGGCGTGCCCGTCTCACCCCCCAAGGGTTGACAGCTGGCACGCCATTTGTGATTCTAAAGGACGTGCTCGCAAGGGCACACATCAACATGCACGATCTGCTGCCAGAGACAGTCGGTGCCGAAAGGCTTAATGGGGCAACCCGCCAGCCGAGGTGGTCCGAGAAGAAACAAGCTTCACGGCCCCCACCTGCCCGGCAGATGGGGGCCGTACCTTTTTTCCTCGGTGCGACCGACCCTTTTGTCACGTGGCCGATCGCGCACGAGGAAAGGAGGTGCAACATATGCCTACTCAGAAGAAGATTGAGGCGGCCGCAAAGATTGACGAGCTGCTCAAGGAGTCCCAGGGCTTCTACATCATCGACTATCGCGGTCTGACGGTGAAGCAGCTCGGCGAGATGCGCAAGAAGCTCCGCGAGTGCGACGCCACCTGCACGGTGTTCAAGAACAACATCTTCCGGATGTGCCTGGAGAACGCCGGCCTGCCCAAGATGGACGAGATGCTGGAGGGCACGAACGCCTACGTGTTCTACAACGGCGACCTCGCCGCCCCGGCCAAGGTCATCAAGGACACCGCTAAGGCGCTCAAGCTCCCCGAGCTGAAGGGCGGCTACGCTGACGGCAAGGCTATCGACGCCGAGACTGCCAACAAGATCGCCGACCTGCCCACGCGCGAGCAGCTGCTTTCCCAGCTCCTCCGCACGATGCAGAACCCGATGTCGCAGTTCGCGCGTGCCATCCAGCTCATCAGCGAGAAGAAGGGCGAGGAGCCGGCTGCCTAGTCTGCCGTCCCGGCCTTCTGCGCACCGTTCGTCCCTGCACCGACGCACCGCACCCGCGATGCCCTGTTTGTAAAGAAGGAGTTTCATCATGGCTCTTACCCATGAGGACATCATCAACGCCGTCAAGGAGATGCCGGCCCTCGAGCTCTCCGAGCTCGTCAAGGAGATGGAGGAGGTCTTCGGCGTCTCTGCCGCCGCCCCCGTGGCCATGGTCGGCGCCGCTGCCCCTGCCGAGGAGGAGAAGACCGAGTTCGACGTCGTCCTCGAGGCTTTCGGCGACACGAAGATCAGCGTCATCAAGGTCGTCCGCGGCCTGACCGGCCTTGGCCTCAAGGAGGCCAAGGACGCCGTCGACGGCTGCCCCACCACCCTGCTCACCGCTGTGGCCAAGGACAAGGCCGAGGACGCCAAGAAGCAGCTTGAGGAAGCCGGCGCCACCGTCACCCTCAAGTAGCCTCTCGCTTCCCAACGAGGCAAAGCCAAGCCGGCGGGGCCGGGCGTCTGCCCGGCCCCGCTTTTCTCATTTCGGGCTATGCTTATGCGGGCACCACGCCCGTGAAGGGGAGGGATCATGGCGGTCAAGACGCTGGGCTCTGTTGTGGAGGCACTCGAGCGGGAGGAGACGGTCCAGGTCCTGGGCCTCGTGGGGCCGGACGGCTCGCCCTGCCCCAAAGACGCCGTCGCGGGCCTAGCTTTGACCGACGTAACCTTTGACTCGCGCGCCGTCGAGCCAGGCGCTCTCTTCGTCTGCAAGGGCGCCGCCTTCAAGCTCGCCTACCTGGACATGGCTGCCCAGAGAGGCGCCTGCGCCTACCTGGCCCAGCAGGCCTTTCCTGCGGCCGGTATCCCCGGCATCGTCGTCTCCGACGTGCGAAAAGCCATGGCCTTGGCGGCCTGCTTCTTCTTTGACAATCCCTCCCGGGCCCTGAGCCTTGTCGCCCTGACTGGGACCAAGGGCAAGACCACGACAGCCTTCTATATCGACGCCATGCTGCGGGCCCGCCCCGCCGGCCCCGACGCCCGCATGCCCCGCTCTGCCCTTCTCACCGGCGTAGTCGTCGACGACGGGCTGAGCCGCGGCCCCTCCCACAACACGACGCCCGAGTCGGTGGAGCTTCAGCGCTACCTGGCCCGCGCTGTGGCGGCCGGCTGCGACGTGGCGGTCATGGAGGCCTCCTCCCAGGGTCTCAAGTACGACAGGACCCTGGGCACGCACTTCGCGGTGGGGGTCTTCACCAACATCGGCGAGGACCACATCAGCCCCGACGAGCACCCGACCTTCGAGGACTACTTCTCCTCGAAGCTGCGCATCTTTGACCAGTCGGACTGCGGCGTCGTCAACCTTTCCTGCGACCACCTCGACAGGGTCCTGGCCGCCGCCCGGGCCAACTGTGGCCGCGTCCTCACTTACCAGGCCTTTCTGGCCCGTCAAGAACCCAGGAAGGGGAGGGCGTCCGACGGGGTGGCCCAGCCGCCCGACGGAAGCCGGCCCGCCGACGTCCGCCTTGTGGCCTTGGACCACGCGGGCCTGGGGGAGTGGCGCCTGACCGTGGAGACACCCCGCGGCGTCCTCAGTCCCACCCTGCCGGCCCTAGGCTCTTTCAACGTGGACAACGCCGTGGCTGCCATAGCCGCCCTAGAAGCCTTGGGTGTGGACCACGCCGCCATGGAGGCGGGCCTTGCGCGGGCGCGGGTCCCGGGCCGCATGGAGATGTACGCCAACCGGGACAAGAGCCTAGTGGGCATCGTGGACTACGCCCACAACGAAATGAGCATGCAGGCCCTGCTCTCCTGCGTGCGCGAGGAGTTCCCCGGCCGGCAGCTGACGGTAGTTTTCGGCTCCTGCGGCAAGCGGGGGCTGGACCGGCGGGAGGGCCTGGGCAGGGTTGCAGGGCGGCTGGCCGACCGGGTCATCCTCACCGAGGACGAGCCGGCCGGCGTGGACGTCGGCCTGATTTGCGCCGAGATAGGGGAGGCGGTCCGCGCCGCAGGTGGGACCTATGACGTCGTGGCGGACCGCGAGCAGGCCATCGGGCTGGCAGTCGGCCAGGCCCGGGCGCCGGCGGTCGTCGTCTTGGCGGGCAAGGGAGCCGAGCAGAGCATGGAGCGCGGGCACGGCGCCGAACCCTACGGGCCGGACGCGCGCATACTCTGCGGCCTTCTGGGTTGCCCCTTCGAGGGCTACGGCCCGGCCTGAGCCTCAGACTGAGCAGCAGGTAGGACCGGCTGTCATGCCCTCGGCGTAAATTGTATGGACTTTGCATCGATGCTTTGGGTCTGTCAAAACAAAGCGTTGACTTGTCAAGGCCGTATCGAGTACTTTTGAACACTGCGAATAATACGCCAAATCTCTACCTCGAAGGAGGAATGGCCTGGTGGGCAATCTAGACATCGCTCCCATCCCTACGCGCGCGTATCGCGAGAGGATCAACTTCGGTCGTATCCCGGAGGTGATGGAGCTCCCCAATCTCATCGCGGTGCAGAAGGAGTCCTTCAATCGATATATGAACGAGGGCCTCGACGAAGCGTTCCGGGAGATCTCGCCTATCGAGAACGCCTCCAAGACGCTCGAGGTCACGTTCGGCTCCCATGAGTTCGGCGACCCCAAGCACACGGTTGAGGAGTGCCGGGCAAAGGACATCACCTACCAGGCGCCCCTCCTCATAGAGGTCCGCTTCGTCAACAAGGACACGGGCGAGATGAAGGAGCAGGTCGTCTTCATGGGCGACTTCCCGCTCATGACCGACTCCGGCACCTTCATCATCAACGGCACCGAGCGCGTTGTCGTCTCCCAGCTGGTCCGCTCGCCCGGCGTCTACTACTTCCGCGAGATTGATGCCAACAAGCTCATCTACCGCGTCCAGTTCATCCCCACGCGCGGCGCCTGGCTCGAGTTCGAGACCGACAAGCGCGGCTCCCTGGTCGTCTCCATCGACCGCAAGCGCAAGCAGCCGGCCACGGCCTTCCTGCGCGCCCTGGGCATCGCCGAGACCGACCAGGAGATTATCGACCTGCTCGGCGACTCCGACATGGTCCGTCGCACCCTCGAGCGCGACACCACCGACAACCGCGACGACGCCCTGATAGAGCTCTACCGCCGCCAGCGCCCGGGCGAGCCGCCCACGCTGGACTCGGCCAAGACCCTCATCGACGGGCTCTTCTTCAACCCGCAGCGCTACAACCTGGCCGACGTGGGCCGCTACAAGCTCAACAAGAAGCTGGGCATCAACGTGGCTGGCGACGTCTACGTCCTCACGCCCGAGGACATCGTCGCCGCCCTCAAGTACCTCATCAACCTGCACGACGGCCGCGAGGGCTACGTCGTCGACGAGCGCGACCACTTCGGCAACCGCCGCGTCCGCACGGTGGGCGAGCTGGTGGGCAACCAGTTCCGCATCGGCCTCTCCCGCATGGAGCGCGTTGTGCGTGAGCGCATGGCCTCCCAGGAGGTCGACGACATCACGCCCCAGTCGCTAATCAACATCCGCCCCATTGTGGCCTCCATCAAGGAGTTCTTCGGGTCCTCGCAGCTCTCGCAGTTTATGGACCAGAACAACCCCCTGGCTGGCCTCACCCACAAGCGCCGCCTGTCGGCCCTGGGCCCTGGCGGCGTGGCCGGCCACAAGACCGGCTCCTCCCGCCGCACCAACGTCCCGACCGAGGCCCGCGACGTCCACAACTCGCACTACTCCCGCATGTGCCCCATCGAGACCCCCGAAGGCCCCAACATCGGCCTGATTGGCTCGCTGGCCATCTACGCCCGCGTCAACAAGTACGGCTTCATCGAGGCCCCCTACCGCCGCGTCATCGACGGCAAGGTCACCGATGAGATTGCCTACATGACCGCCGACGAGGAGGAGAGCCACGTCATCGCGGCCGCCTCTGAGCGCTACGACCAGAAGACCCGCGAGTTTATCACCGTCGACCCGGTTACTGGCGAGGTCCGTCCGGCCACGCACGTCATTGCCCGCACCAAGGACTTCTACGGCGACTTCGGCACCCCCGCCGAGGTCCCGGTGGCTGAGATCGACTACATGGACGTGTCGCCCCGCCAGATGGTCTCCATCTCGGGCACCCTGATTCCCTTCCTGGAGCACGACGACGCCAAGCGTACCCTCATGGGCGCCAACATGCAGCGCCAGGCCGTGCCGCTCATCCGCACTGAGGCCCCCTTCGTGGGCACCGGCATGGAGCTGCGCGCCGCGGTCGACTCCGGCGACATCATCTGCGCCAGGCGTGCCGGCACGGTCGACTACGCCGACTCCAGGGAGATTCGCGTGCGCACCGACGACGGCGACCTCGATACCTACAAGCTGCCCAAGTTCCGCCGCTCCAACCAGTCCACCTGCATCAACCACAAGCCCCTGGTCTTCGCAGGCCAGGAGGTGGCTGCGGGCGACGTGCTGTCCGACGGCCCGTCCACGGACCAAGGCGAGCTGGCTCTGGGCCGCAACCTCACCGTCGCCTACATGCCCTGGGAAGGCTACAACTACGAGGACGGCATCACCATCTCCGAGCGTCTGGTGACCGAGGACCTGCTCACCAGCGTCAACATCTCGAAGCACGAGATCGACGCCCGTGACACCAAGCTGGGCCCCGAGGAAATCACGCGCGAGATTCCTAACCTGTCCGAGGACATGCTGGCCAACCTCGACTCCGACGGCATCGTCCGCATCGGCGCCGAGGTCACCGCCGGCGACATCCTGGTCGGCAAGGTCACGCCCAAGGGCGAGAGCGCCCTCACGGCCGAGGAGCGCCTGCTCCGCGCTATCTTCGGCGCCAAGGCCCACGACGTGCGCGACACCTCGCTCAAGATGCCCCACGGCGCCTACGGCCGCGTCATCGATGTGGTCCGCTTCAGCCGCGAGGCCGGCGACGAGCTTCCCCCGGGCGTCAATGAGCTCGTCCGTGTCTACGTCGCGCAGCGCCGCAAGATTCAGATGGGCGACAAGATCTCCGGCCGCCACGGCAACAAGGGCGTCGTCTCCAGGATTCTGCCGGTCGAGGACATGCCCTACCTGGCAGACGGCACCCCGATTGACGTCATGCTCGACCCGCTGGGCGTTCCCTCCCGTATGAACGTCGGCCAGCTGCTCGAGTGCCATCTGGGCTGGGCGGCCTCCCACGCCTGGAACTCCGACGAGGACAGCGACGACTATGTCTCCGGCCCCTTCTTCGTCTCCACGCCCGTCTTCGACGGCGCCGACGAGGACGAGATTGCCGAGGTCATCCAGCTCGCCAACAAGAACATGCTGGCCAAGGCCCGCGAGGAGCTGGGTGACCACATGCGCTCGGCCTTCGTTCCCCAGCTCAACGAGCAGGGTAAGGCCTGGCTCTACGACGGCCGCACCGGCGAGCGCTTCCCCAAGCCCATCACCGTGGGCACCAGCTACATCCTGAAGCTCGGCCACATGGTCGACGACAAGATTCACGCCCGCTCGACCGGCCCCTACAGCCTGGTCACCCAGCAGCCCCTGGGTGGCAAGGCCCAGTTCGGCGGCCAGCGCTTCGGCGAGATGGAGGTCTGGGCCCTGTACGCCTACGGCGCCTCCAACGTGCTGCAGGAGATTCTCACGGTCAAGTCCGACGACACCACAGGCCGCGTGCGCGCCTACGAGTCCATCTTCAAGGGCGACAACATCTCCCTCGAGGGCGTCCCCGAGTCCTTCAAGGTCCTGGTCAAGGAGATTCGCTCGCTCGCGCTTGACATCGAGCCGGTCGGCGTGGCCCCCAAGGCCGCTCCCAAGGCCAAGGAACCCGCGCCCGAGGCCCAGAAGGAGCGCAAGGGCGCCGAGGAGGTCTCGCTCGACGACCTCATGAGCGGCGTCGACATGCTCGACGCGGCCATCGACGCCCAGATTCGTGCTGTCGAGGAGGACGGCTTCCAGGCCGCCGGTGTCGACGCAACCGATAAGGAGTAGCAGCTGTGGCTGAATTCGACAACAACGACTTCAACGGCATCAAGATCAGCCTTGCCTCGGCTGACGAGATTCGCAGCTGGTCGCACGGCGAGGTGAAGAAGCCGGAGACAATCAACTACCGCACCCTCAAGCCCGAGCGCGACGGCCTCTTCTGCGAGAAGATCTTCGGCCCGACCAAGGACTGGGAGTGCTCCTGCGGCAAGTACAAGGGCATGCGCTTCAAGGGCATCGTCTGCGAGCGCTGCGGCGTCGAGGTCACCAGCGCCAAGGTCCGCCGCGAGCGCATGGGCCACATCGAGCTCGCGGCGCCGGTCTCCCACGTCTGGTACTTCAAGGGCTCGGCCTCCAGCCCTATGGCCACCCTGCTGGAGATGAAGAATAAGGACCTGGAGAAGGTTCTCTACTTCGCCTCCAACGTCATCACCTGGGTCGACACCGAGGGCCGCGAGGAGGACGCCAAGGACCTCGAGGAGGAGATGGAGGCCGACCTCGAGGAGCTCGACGCCGAGTTCGCCACCCAGTCTGAGGCCATCAAGGCCCGCATCAGTGCCGAGGCCGAGGGCGAGGACGGCGACGAGGACTTCCTCACGGCCGAGGAGGCCGCCGAGGAGATTGCCGACCTCAAGGACGAAATCGAGGACGAGAAGTGGCTGCGCAAGAAGGCCCACGAGGAGTTCATGAAGATTGAGGTCAAGGACCTCGTCGCTGACGAAGAACTCTTCCGCGAGATGCGCAAGTACTACAAGACCTACTTCGACGGCGGCATGGGCGCCGAGGCCATCCGCGACCTTCTGCACCGCATCGACCTGGACGCCATTGCGGCCGAGCTCCGCAAGGTCGTCGAGACGGGCAAGGGCCAGAAGCGGGCCAAGGCTGTCAAGCGTCTGGAGTGCGTCGAGGCCTTCACCAAGGGCAACAACGACCCCCGCAACATGATTCTGGACGTGATTCCGGTCATCCCGCCGGACCTGCGCCCCATGGTCCAGCTGGACGGCGGCCGTTTCGCGGCCTCCGACCTCAACGACCTCTACCGCCGCGTCATCAACCGCAACAACCGACTCAAGCGTCTGCTCGACCTCGACGCACCCGCTATCATCGTCAACAACGAGAAGCGCATGCTGCAGGAGGCCGTGGACGCCCTGTTCGACAATGGCCGCCGGGGCCGTCCCGTCACCGGCAGGGGAGGGCGCGCCCTCAAGTCCCTGGCCGAGTCCCTCAAGGGCAAGCAGGGCCGCTTCCGTCAGAACCTGCTGGGCAAGCGCGTCGACTACTCCGGCCGCTCGGTCATCGTCGTCGACCCGCAGCTCAAGCTCCACCAGTGCGGCCTGCCCAAGGCCATGGCCCTGGAGCTCTTCAAGCCCTTTGTCATGAAGCGCCTGGTGGAGACCGGCAAGGCCGAGAACATCAAGGGCGCCAAGCGCGCGATTGACCGCAATCTGTCCTTTGTGTGGGACGTGCTCGAGGAGGTCATCACCGACCGCCTGGTGCTGCTCAACCGCGCGCCCACCCTGCACCGCCTGTCCATTCAGGCCTTCGAGCCCGTTCTGGTCGAGGGCAAGGCTATCCACCTGCACCCGCTGGTCTGCGCCCCCTTCAACGCCGACTTCGACGGCGACCAGATGTCGGTCCACGTGCCCCTGTCGGCCCAGGCCCAGGCCGAAGCCCGCATCCTCATGCTGTCCTCGAACAACCTGCGCTCGCCGGCGTCCGGCAAGGTTCTGGACATCCCCTCGCAGGACATGGTCATCGGCATGTACTACATCACCACGATGAGCGAGATTGAGGACGACGAGCACCCGCACGCCTTCTCGAGCTTCCGTGACGCCCGCAACGCCTATGACGCGCGCGCCGGCATCGACCTGCAGGACCCGATTGAAATCCGCCTCGACCGCGACCTGGTGGTGTGGGACAAGTTCGGCCACCCGGACCGCGCCGAGGTCCATCACAAAGGAGAGCGCCTGCTCACCTCGGTGGGCCGCACCATCCTCAACGAGGTGCTGCCGGACGACTACCCCTACATCAACTACCAGCTCAAGAAAAAGGACGTGGGCGCCCTGGTCAACGACTGCGCCGACCGCTACCCCATGGCCCGCATGGAGTACGTCCTCGACGGCCTCAAGTCCATCGGCTTCCACTACGCCACCCGCGCCGGCCTCACGATTTCGGTCTGGGACTGCGTCATCCCCGAAGAGGCCAAGAATCGCATCCTGGCCAAGGCAGACGACGACGTGGCCGAGATTGACGAGCAGGCCGAGGAGGGCCTCGTCACCATCGACGAGCGCCGCCGCCAGGTCATCGACATCTGGAACATGGCCGCCCAGGACGTAGCGAAGGAGATGGAGAAGGGCTTCACCCAGGACAACCCCATCTTCATGATGGCCGACTCCGGCGCCCGAGGCTCCATCACCCAGCTCCGCCAGCTGGCCGGCATGCGCGGCCTGATGGCAGACGTGAACACCAAGAAGGTCCTGAACGCCAAGAAGCCCATGTCGCCCGACACCGACCCCCGCGACCTACGCGCCGTCGGCCCCGACGCCATCGAGCTCCCCATCAAGTCCAATTTCCGCGAGGGCCTGTCCACGCTGGAGTACTTCATCTCCACCTACGGCGCCCGCAAGGGTCTGGTCGACACGGCGTCGCACACCTCCGACTCCGGCTACCTGACCCGGCGTCTCATCGACGTCGCCCAGGACGTCATCGTCCGCGAGGCCGACTGCGGCACCACCGAGGGTGTGGCGTACGACCTGCATGACGAGAAGGGCGCCCTCAACGCTGACCTGGTGGGCCGCTGCATCTTCGAGGACGTCGTCGACCCCGCCACCGGCGAAATCATCGCCGAGAGGGGCGGCTACCTGGCCTCCGTCGAGGACCAGGCCGACACCTCCTGCCTGCGTCCCAGCCTGCGTTCCCTGGAGCGTGCCGGCGTGGAGAGCGTTGTGCTCCGGTCCGTCGTCTCCTGCCGCTGCGAGCACGGCGTCTGCCAGGCCTGCTACGGCTGGGACCTGTCGACCCGCCGCCCGGTCAGCATCGGGACGGCCGTCGGCGCCATCGCGGCCCAGTCCATCGGCGAGCCTGGCACCCAGCTCACCATGCGCACCATCCACTCCGGCGGTGTCGCCGGCGAGGACGACATCACCCAGGGCCTGCCCTTCGTCTCCCGCGCCTTCAACATCGTCTCGGTCAAGAACTCCAAGATTGTCGGCGGTCGCGAGGCGGTCCTGTCGGGGGCGAGCGGCACCCTGCACCTGTCCCATGAGTCGGGCGAGATGGCCATCACCGTCGTCAACCCGCAGACGGGCGCCACGTTCGACACCCGCGTGTCCGACCGCGACGTGCTCGACTCCCTCGTCGACGGCCAGCAGGTCAGGGCCGGCGACCAGCTCACCAAGGGCTTCGTCGACTTCAAGCAGCTCCGCGCCCTCACCGACACCGCCACGACCATGCACCGCTTCGTCAAGACGGTCAAGGACGTCTACACCGGCCAGGGCGTCGACCTGAACGAGAAGCACATCGAGGTCATCTCCCGCCAGATGCTGCGTCGCGTGTGCGTGACCGAGACCGGCGACTCGCCCTACCTGCTCAACCAGTACGTCGACCGCCACGAGTTTGCGGACGAGGTCAACCGCTTGCAGCTCGAGGGCAAGAATCCGCCCAAGGCCCACCCGGTCATCCTGGGCATCGTCCGCGCCGCCATGGCCACCGACTCCTGGCTGTCCTCTGCCTCCTTCGAGCGCACGGCCGAGGTCCTGACCAAGGCCGCCATCGAGGGCAAGGTCGACCACCTGACCGACCTCAAGGCCAACGTCATTATCGGCAAGCGCATCCCCGCAGGCACCGGCCTCAAGCTTTACCGCAACGTCCCGCTGACCTACAACGGCCGTGTCATCGACGAGTCCAAGCGCTCGGCCGAGACCCTGCCCGACTGGGCCCCGCAGGAGCTGCGCGATATCGAGGACCGTCTGCCCATGCGCGACGAGCTGGTGGGTTCCGGCAACGGCTTCGGCTATGAGAACGGGGCCATCTCCCACAACGGCCGCACCCTGGCCTCCGAGGACGCCAAGCTCTACCTCTTCGACGACCTGGGCGTGTCCCAACGTTGGACCAACAAGTTCTCCGAGGTCGGCATCGAGACCGTGGGCGATCTCGTGGGCAAGACCGAGGACGACCTGCTGCGCATCGACGGCATCGGTGCCAAGGCTATCGAGGAGCTCCGTGCCGGCCTCGAGGCTCGCGACCTGCTCTTCATCCTGGAGCCCGACAACTCCGCAGCCGACGAGGACGACATCTCCCAGCTGCTCGAGATGGTCTTCTCGCCCGACGGCGAGGACATCCTCCTGGGCACCCCCCAGCCGTCGACCCACCATTACGACGACGAGATGATTGGCGGCGGCTCCACGCCCAGCTCCTCGGATGGCATCATCAACGAGAGCTACGAGTCGCTCGACGACCTGCTCAACGCCTCCCACGGGTCGGACGATGACTTCGACGAGGGCGAGGATTCCGACAGCGACCTGCTGGGCAGCTCTGTGGGCTCTGGCTTCTTCGACGACGAGGAAAGCCGGTAAGCGCAGGGTAGGAGACACATCCTTCTCGGTTTTTCGGCGCCCCGCCTGTGTGGATTTGCCATGCAGACGGGGCGCTTCTTGTGGGCGTGACGAGAGCAGGATTCTGAAGACTCGAGCGACACCCCATCTGACCTCGGCTTATACCAGCTCTCTTCTCAGGGGGGATGGATACGCCCGGCTACGTGGCGTTTTGACTTACGCCCTTGTCGGCGTGTAATGTGCACAATCGGCTTGACTGGCGGCTGTCGCCGTCGCGAGCAAATCGTATCCAGTGCGTGAAGGAGTAAAGCTTTGCCTACCATCAACCAGCTCGTTCGTCAGGGGCGCAAGAAGGTCAGCGCCAAGTCGAAGAACGCCGCTCTGAAGGGCAACCCCCAGAAGCGCGCCGTCTGCACCCGTGTCTTCACGACCAGCCCCAAGAAGCCCAACTCGGCGCTTCGCAAGGTCGCCCGTGTCCGTCTCGTCAACGGGATTGAGGCCACGGCCTACATCCCCGGCGAGGGCCACAACCTCCAGGAGCACTCCATCGTGCTCATCCGTGGCGGTCGCGTCCGTGACCTGCCTGGTGTGCGCTACAAGATTATCCGCGGCGCCTACGACTGCGCAGCCGTGCAGAACCGTAAGCAGGCCCGTTCGCGCTATGGAGCCAAGCGCCCCAAGAACTAAGCGCGCAAGGCTCGCAGTTCCCATCCGTCCGCGCTTAGCGCAGGCACCGACCCATTGAGGAGTGTACGCACATGTCTCGTCGTGCAGGAAATTACCGTCGCGAGATCCAGCCGGATTTCGTCTACAACAACCGCCTGGTCACCCAGCTCATCAACAAGGTGATGCTGGACGGCAAGAAGTCCCTTGCCGAGCGCATCGTCTACGGCGCCTTCGACATCGTCAGCGAGAAGTCTGGCGGCGACCCCGTGGCCACCTTCCGCAAGGCCATGGACAACGTCCGCCCGACCCTGGAGGTCAAGCCCAAGCGCGTCGGCGGCGCCACCTACCAGGTGCCCATGGAGGTCAACTCCCGCCGCGCCACCGCCCTGGCTATCCGCTGGATTGTCAACTTCTCGCGCAACCGCAAGGAGAAGACCATGACCGAGCGTCTGGCCAACGAGATTCTTGACGCCTCCAACGGCGTGGGCGCCTCCGTCAAGCGTCGCGAGGACCTCTACAAGATGGCCGAGTCCAACCGCGCCTTCTCGCACTACCGCTTCTAATCGCGAACCGCTGGCCCTGTCGCAAGGCGCGGGTGGGCCAAGAAGGGAACCGAAGCCAATATGGCAAAGAAAACGTCTCTGGCGGATACGCGCAACATCGGCATCATGGCCCATATCGACGCGGGCAAGACGACCACGACCGAGCGTATCCTCTACTACACCGGCAAGACCCACAAGATTGGCGAGGTCCACGACGGTGCGGCTACCATGGACTGGATGGTTCAGGAGCAGGAGCGCGGTGTGACCATCACCTCCGCCGCCACCACCTGCTATTGGAAGAAAGACGACACGGACTACCGCATCCAGATTATCGACACCCCCGGCCACGTGGACTTTACGGCCGAGGTCGAGCGCTCCCTGCGCGTCCTCGACGGCGCCGTTGCCGTGTTTGACGCCGTCGCCGGTGTCCAGCCCCAGTCCGAGACCGTCTGGCGCCAGGCCGAGACCTACGGCGTGCCCCGCATCGCCTACATGAACAAGTACGACCGCGTGGGCTCTGACTTCTGGGCCGCCATCGACTCCATGCACGAGCGTCTCGACGCCCCGGCCATCGCCGTACAGATGCCCATGGGCGCCGAGGACCACTTCTGGGGCCTTATCGACCTGGTCACCATGGAGGCCTGGGACTTCAAGGAGGACGCCAAGGGGATGATCTTCCCCGAGAGGATGGACGCCATCCCCGAGGAGTTCGCCGAGGAGGCCGCCGAGCACCGCGCCGAGCTGCTCGATGAGGCCGCAAACTTCGACGATGACCTCATGGAGCTAATCCTCGAGGAAGAGGAGATTCCCGTGGAGCAGCTCAAGGCTGCCATCCGCAAAGGCACCATCGCCTGCAAGCTCCACCCCGTCTTCGTGGGCTCCTCCTACAAGAACAAGGGCATTCAGGAGCTGTTGGACGGCGTCGTCGACTACCTGCCCAGCCCCCTCGACCTGCCCGACACCAAGGGCTGCAATCCCAAGACGGGCGAGGACGACTTCCGCAAAGCCTCCGAAAAGGAGCCTTTCTCTGGCTTGGCCTTCAAGATTATGACCGACCCCTACGTGGGCAAGCTTACCTACGTCCGCATCTACTCGGGCAAGCTCGACGCCGGCTCCTATGCGCTCAACTCCTCCAAGGACAACCGCGAGCGCATCGGCCGCATCCTCGAGATGAACGCCAACGACCGCTCCGACCGTGACTTCTGCGCCGCGGGTGACATCGTCGCCGTCGTCGGCCTCAAGAACACCACGACGGGCGACACCCTGTGCGACGAGACCCACCCCATCATCCTCGAGTCCATGGAGTTCCCGGAGCCCGTCATCGACGTCGCCGTCGAGCCCAAGTCCAAGGACGAGCAGACCAAGCTGGAGCTGGGCCTCATGAAGCTCGCCGAGGAGGACCCGACCTTCAAGGTGCACACCAACCCCGAGACCGGCCAGACCATCATCGCCGGCATGGGCGAGCTGCACCTGGAGATCATCATCGACCGCCTGATGCGCGAGTTCAAGGTCGACGCCAACGTGGGCAAGCCCCAGGTCGCCTACCGCGAGACCGCCGGCAAGCCCGTCCAGAACGTCGAGGGCAAGTTCGTCCGTCAGACGGGCGGTCACGGCCAGTACGGCCACTGCGTCATCAACATGGAGCCGCAGGAGGCTGGCCAGGGCTACGAGTTCGTCAACTCCATCGTGGGCGGCGTCATCCCCAAGGAGTTCATCCCCTCGGTCGACAAGGGCATCCAGGAGGCCCTGGAGACCGGCGTCATCGCCGGCTTCCCCACGGTCGACGTCAAGGTCGAGCTGATTGATGGCTCCTTCCACGAGGTCGACTCCTCCGAGGCCGCTTTCAAGATTGCCGGTTCCATGGCCATCAAGGAGGCCCTGCGCCGCTCCAACCCCATCCTGCTCGAGCCCGTCATGGATGTCGAGGTCACGACGCCCGAGCAGTACATGGGCGACGTCATGGGCAACCTGTCCAGCCGCCGCGGCAAGATTGAGGGCATGGACGACCGTAAGAACGCCAAGGTCATCCGCGCCAAGGTGCCGCTGGGCGAGATGTTCGGCTACGCCACCGACCTGCGCAGCTCCACCCAGGGCCGCGCGGTCTACACCATGCAGTTCTCCTCGTACGAGCCCGTCCCCAAGGCGATCGCCGACGAGATCAAGAGCAAGTCTGGCGCCCAGTAAGGCCGCCTGCACCCGATGTACAAGAGGGAGGGTCGCCCCGGAAGCGGCCCGCCCCTTAGCTATGGAGGTATACGTTGGCTTCCCAGAAGATTCGGATCCGCCTGAAGGGCTTCGACCACGAGGTCGTGGACCAGTCCAGCAAGCTCATCATCGACACCGCCCTGCAGACCGGTGCCCGCGTGTCCGGCCCCATTCCGCTGCCCACCGAGCGCAAGCTCTACACGGTTATCCGCTCGCCGCACGTGAACAAGGACTCCCGCGAGCAGTTCGAGATGCGCACCCACAAGCGCCTCATCGACATCCTCGACCCCACGCCCTCTACGGTTGACTCGCTGATGCGTCTCGACCTGCCGGCCGGTGTAGATATTGAGATTAAGCTCTAAAACCAGTTGCTGGGTCTGAGGGCACGATAGTGCGGTGTATACTGCACTATCGTGCCCTTTTGCTGGGCATTTTGTAAGCCGCGGTCCGCTGGGTGGGGATGGAAGGGCCATCCTCTGAGTTCCAAGACCGCACGAGTGGTGAGGATTGGTATGATCAACACGATTCTCGGCCGCAAGATCGGGATGACGCAGGTGTGGGACAGCGACGACAACGTCGTCCCCGTCACCGTCATCCTGGCCGGCCCCTGCGCTATCTCGCAGGTCAAGACCAAAGAGTCTGACGGCTACTGCGCCGTCCAGATTGGCTTTGGCGACATCAAGGAGAAGAACGTCACGAAGCCCCTCAAGGGCCACTTCGCCAAGGCGGGCGTCAAGCCTGTCCGCTATCTGCGCGAGGTTCACGTGCCCGAGGGCGAGCATCACGAGGTGGGCGAGCTTGTGACCGTCGCCAACTTCGCCGATGTCAAGACCGTCGACGTCATCGGCCGCTCCAAGGGCAAGGGCTTCCAGGGCACTATTCGCCGCTGGAACTTCAACGCCGGCCCCAAGACGCACGGCTCCCACAACTACCGCGCCCACGGCTCCGTCGGCCAGTGCTCCACGCCCAGCCGCGTCCACAAGGGCGTCAAGATGCCCGGCCACATGGGCAACGAGCGCGTCACGGTTCGCAACCTCGAGGTTGTGCGCGTCGACGAGGAGCAGAACCTCATTCTTGTCAAGGGTGCGGTGCCGGGCGCCAAGGGCGGTCTCGTCGCTATCCGCATGGCCTAACGGGCCCCGAGAAATCAGCCCATCAGGCTTAAGGAGATTGACTCATGTCTACGATTGAAGTTAAGAACATCGCGGGCGAGAAGGTCAGCGACCTTGCGCTGTCCGATGCTGTCTACGGCATCGTCCCCAACATCCCCGTGATGCATCAGTGCGTCCGTTACCTGCTCGCCAAGGACCGTCGCGGCACCCACAAGGTCAAGAACCGCCACGAGGTCTCCGGCGGCGGTCGCAAGCCTTGGCGCCAGAAGGGCACCGGCCGTGCCCGTCAGGGTTCCACCCGTGCCCCCCAGTGGCGTGGCGGCGGTGTCGTCTTTGGCCCGACCCCCCGCGACCACTCCTTCTCGATGAACAAGAAGGAGATCAAGCTGGCCATGCGTAGCGCCCTGTCTGCCAAGCTAGCTGACAACGAGCTCCTCGTCATCAACGAGTTCCCCTACGAGAAGCCCTGCACCAAGGACGCTGTCAAGTTCCTCAAGACCTTCGGCATGGAGGACAAGCGCGTCACCATCGTCCTGCCCGAGGGCGCCATCGACGCGGCCCTGTGCTTTCGCAACCTCCCCAATGTCCTCATCCTGTTCGACATGGACATCGACACCTATTTCATGCTCGACAACAACGTGCTCGTGCTCGCCGAGCCCGTCGCTACTCGCCTCGGGGAGGTGCTGGCATAATGGCAAACATCTACGATGCTCACAACATCATCCTGCGCCCCATCGTGACCGAGGCCGCCTTTGACAAGATGGAGCTCAACAAGTACACCTTCGAGGTGGCTCGCGACGCTGACAAGCCCGCCATCAGGCGCGCTGTCGAGGAGATTTTCGGCGTCCATGTGAAGCGTGTGAATACTCTCTGGGTCAAGCCCAAGCCCAAGCGGGTCCGGCAGCAGCCTGGCTATACTCGCACCTGGAAAAAGGCGGTCGTCACCATCGCCGAGGGCGAGACCATCGAGATCTTCGGCAAGCAGGCGTAAGCACTTTCCATTGGCACAAGGGCACCGGAGGCGTGCTTCACCTCCGGTGCTACGTTTGTGTACCGGGTTTGATATGGATACACCCGGTACCGTTGTTTTGTCCGGCGTCACGAGCGCGAGGTCATCCTCTTACCCATGCGCTCGCTGGCAATCGGACGAGAGGAGATTCGGATGCTGAAGCAGTACAAGCCGACCTCACCGGGCCGGCGTCACATGACGGTCGAGGATCGTTCCGAGATCACGACCGACAAGCCCTACAAGCCCCTACTCGCTCCCATCAAGAGCAACGGCGGCCGCAACAACCACGGCCACCTCACCATGCGCCATCAGGGCGGCGGCCACAAGCGTCGTTACCGCATCATCGATTTCAAGCGCCAGCATGACGGTGTCCCCGCCCGCGTGGCGACGATTGAGTACGACCCCAACCGCTCCGCCCGCATCGCCCTGCTCCACTACGCCGACGGCCTGAAGACCTATATCCTTCAGCCCAAGGGCCTCAAGCTGGGCGACACCGTGATGAGTGGCCCCGACGCCGACATCAAGCCGGGCAACTGCCTGCCCCTGGAGAACATCCCCGTGGGCACCCTCGTCCACGCCGTGGAGTTCAAGCCGGGCAAGGGCGCCGCAATCGCCCGTTCCGCCGGCACGAGCATCCAGCTCATGGGCAAGGAGGGCAAGTACGCCATCCTGCGTATGCCGTCCTCCGAGATGCGCCGCGTCCTGCTCACCTGCCGCGCCACCGTCGGCGAGGTTGGCAACGCCGAGCACGCCAACGTGTCCATCGGCAAGGCCGGCCGCTCCCGTTGGATGGGCATCCGCCCGACGGTCCGCGGCACCGCGATGAACCCCGTCGACCACCCGCACGGCGGCGGCGAGGGCAAGAACCACACCTCTGGTCGTAACTCTGTGAGCCCCTGGGGCATGAACAGCAAGGGCCACAAGACGCGCGACCCCAAGAAGTACTCCAACCGTCTGATTATCCGTCGTCGCCGTACCCACAAGAAGTAACGAGACTGAGAAGAAGGAGGTTAGCACATGAGCAGAAGCCTCAAGAAGGGGCCCTATGTCGAGCCGCGACTCCTCGGTCGCATCGTTGCGATGAACGAGTCCGGCGACAAGCAGGTCGTCAAGACCTGGTCGCGTTCCTCGACCATCTTCCCCGAGATGGTCGGCCACACCATCGCCGTCCACGATGGGCGCAAGCACGTGCCTGTGTACATCACCGAGGCCATGGTCGGCCACAAGCTCGGCGAGTTTGCGCCGACGCGTACGTTCCGCGGCCATTCGGCAGATAAGGGCAAACGATAATGACTGAAGAAGCACAGAAGGTTACCGAGGCACGCGCCATTGCCCGTTATGTGCGCGTCTCGCCCCGCAAGGTCCGCGTTGTCATCGACCTTATCCGCAACAAGAACGTCGACCGGGCCCGCACCATTCTCACGTTCTCCAACCGCGAGGCTGCTGGCACAATCCTCAAGGTCCTGAACAGCGCCGTCGCCAACGCCGAGAATAACTACGGCATGCGCGCCGACGACCTGTACGTCAAGACCTGCTATGTGGACGAGGGCCCCACGCTCAAGCGCATCCGTCCTCGCGCAAAGGGCTCTGCTTCCCGTATCAACAAGCGTACGAGCCACATCACCGTCATCGTGGCACCGCGGAAGGAGGCGTAGTCGCGCATGGGTCAGAAGGTTAACCCGATTGGTTTCCGCCTTGGCATGACCGAGAACTGGCGCTCGCGCTGGTACGCGGACAAGAAGAACTACAAGACCAACCTCAAGAACGACCTGGCCATCCGCGCCTTCCTCGAAGAGCGCCTCAAGGACGCCGCCCTGTCCCGCACCGAGATTGAGCGTGCCGGCGACAAGGTCAAGGTCATCATCTTCACCGCCCGCCCCGGCATCGTTATCGGCCGCAAGGGCACCGAAATCGACACCCTCCGCAAGGATCTCGAGAAGGTCGCCGGCGTGACCGGTGGCAACCTCTCCATCGAGGTCATCGAGATTAAGCGCCCCGAGCTCGACGCCACCCTGGTGGCCAAGTCCATCGCCGAGCAGCTCGAGCAGCGCGTGGCCTTCCGCCGCGCCATGCGCAAGGCCGTCCAGTCCGCCCGCAAGTCCGGGGCCCTGGGCATCCGTATCCAGTGCGCCGGCCGTTTGGGTGGCTCCGAGATGAGCCGCCGCGAGTGGTACCACGAGGGCCGCGTGCCGCTCCACACTCTGCGCGCCCGCGTCGACTACGGCACCGCCACAGCTGCCACCATCATGGGCTCCTGCGGCGTCAAGGTCTGGATTTACCTGGGCGAGAAGCTCCCGGGCCAGCCTGTTCCCAACCCGGCCCTCGAGGGCCCGTCCCGTCCGCGCCGTCCCCGTGGCGCTGGTCGCGGCGAGCGTACCGAAGGAAGGAGGTAGCTCATGCTTGCACCCAAGCGCGTCGCACACCGCAAGGTGATGCGCGGCTCCATGAAGGGCCATGCCAAGGGCCACACCAAGCTGAACTTCGGCACCTACGGCCTTGTCGCCCTCGAGGCGCACTGGATTACCAACCGCCAGATTGAGGCCGCTCGTGTCGCCATGACCCGTTACATGAAGCGTGGCGGCCGTGTCTGGATTACGATTTTCCCTGACAAGCCGATCACCAAGAAGCCTGCCGAGACCCGTATGGGCAAGGGCAAGGGCAACCCCGAGGGCTGGGTAGCCGTTGTCAAGCCGGGCCGCATCATGTTTGAGATTAGTGACGTTGACGAGGCCATTGCCAAAGAGGCATTCCGTCTCGCGGCAAGCAAGCTGCCGATCGCCACGAAGGTCATTTCCCGTGCCGATGAGGAGCAGGCTCAGGACGGGAAGGAGAACGCCTAAATGAAGCCAGCAGAGATTAGGGGGCTTTCCGACGAGGAGCTCCAGGGCAAGCTCAAGGATTGCCGCACCGAGCTCTTCAACCTGCGCTTCCAGATGGCTACGGGCCAGCTGGACAACACCGCTCGCGTGAAGCTCGTCAAGAAGGACGTCGCGCGCATCCTGACCGAGATCCGCGCTCGTGAGATCGCGGCTACGGCTGCAAAGGATGGTGAGTAACACATGGCACAGGAAAACGAGGCCAAAACCCGCAACCATCGCAAGGTGCGCCAGGGCGTCGTGGTGTCCCGCATGGGCGACAAGTCCATCTCCGTCGAGGTCACGACCCAGAAGCGTCATCCCAAGTACGGCAAGATGATGACCTCCACCAAGAAGTTCCACGCCCACGACGAGAACAACGAGGCCAACATCGGTGACACGGTCCGCATCATGGAGACCCGCCCGCTGTCCGCCACCAAGCGTTGGCGTCTGCTTGAGATCGTTGAGCGCGCCAAGTAGTTTTCGGCCTCTAGGCCAACGTCCGTGCGCCCCGGGCCGACAGGGCGGGGGCGCACGGTCAGAAACCGCATGTGTGTCGCACGAGAGGGCACACCTCTGCTTCGAGTTCCCTTCGGAGGAGAACAATGATCCAGGCTGAAACTATGCTCAACGTCGCCGACAACTCCGGCGCGCGCAAGGTCAAGTGCATCAAGGTGCTCGGCGGCTCCCGTCGCCGTTACGCCGGCGTGGGCGACGTCATCATCTGCGCCGTCGAGGAGGCGCTTCCCAACGGCGGCGTCAAGCGCGGCTCCGTCTGCCGCTGCGTCGTCGTGCGCACCAAGAAGGAGATTGGCCGTCGCGACGGCAGCTATATCCGCTTCGACGACAACGCCGCGGTGCTCATCAACAGCGACGGGTCGCCCAAGGGCACCCGTGTCTTCGGTCCCGTGGCGCGTGAGCTCCGCGACCGCAAGTACCTCAAGATTGCGTCGCTCGCTCCCGAGACGCTGTAAGGAGACATAAAACTATGGCAAAGCTGCATGTCCGTAGGGGGGATACAGTCCGTATCCTCAGCGGTAAGGACAAGGGCGCTACCGGCGAGGTCATCAAGGCCTTCCCGAGCGAGGGTCGCGTCATCGTGAAGGGCGTCGCCCTTGTCAAGAAGTCCGTTCGTCCCACGCAGGACAACCCGCGTGGCGGCATCATCACCAAGGAGGCCAAGATTTACGCCTCCCGCTGCCAGCTTGTCTGCCCCAAGTGCGGCAAAGGCACGCGCGTCGGCCATGCCTTCGACGAGAACGGCAAGAAGGTCCGCGTCTGCAAGAAGTGTGGCGCTCAGTTCTAATCTGCGCGCTTGGGCGTGCGATTATAGAACCTGCGTGAACAGGCTCGTCAAGCCTACATGGCTTGACGAGCCTGTTTTATTATGACTGAGTTTGTGCACACGGCTCCTGGGAGTGGCCCAGGAGGTGCCGGGTCGGAAACCCGTCACGTCAAACCCCAGTAAGGAGAAGCACCATGGCAGAGATGCCCCGTCTCAAGGCGCAGTACCTCAATGAGGTTCGCGGCGAGCTGCAGAAGCAGTTCAACTACCCGAACGTCATGATGATCCCCGGCCTCGTCAAGATTGTCGTCAACATGGGCGTCGGCGAGGCTACGACCGACTCCAAGGCCATTGACGGCGCCGTGGCCGACCTGCGCGCCATCACCGGCCAGCAGCCCATGATTGCCCGTGCCAAGAAGTCCATCGCCTCTTTCCACCTGCGTGAGGGCCAGCCCATCGGCGCCAAGGTCACCCTGCGCGGCGACCGCATGTGGGAGTTTCTCGATCGTCTCATCTCCATCGACATCCCTCGCATCCGTGACTTCCGCGGCCTGTCCACCAAGTCTTTCGACGGCACGGGCAACTACTCCATGGGTGTCACCGAGCAGCTGATCTTCCCCGAGATTGACTACGACAAGATTGACCGCACGCGCGGCATGGACATCACCATCGTCACCACCGCCAAAACCGACGAAGAGGGCCAGGCGCTCCTTACCAACCTGGGCTTCCCCTTCAAGAAGTAGAAGTCTCTTTCGGTTCCACCGTGAGCCCGCTTGCCGGTGGGCCCACGTAAAGTTACGAGCACTGGCAAAGGAGGAAGAGTGGCTAAGAAGTCGATGATCGCCGCCGCAAACCGCGAGCCGAAGTTCTCGACACGTCAACACAACCGCTGCATGCGCTGTGGGCGCCCGCGCGCCTACTACCGTCAGTTCGGCCTGTGCCGCGTGTGCTTCCGCGAGCTTGCGAGCAAGGGCGAACTTCCCGGCGTCCGCAAGGCCAGCTGGTAGGCCGCACGTCGGGAGCCTGTTCGTGCCGGCGTCCCTGCTAAGGGTTGGGACGTACCGACGGGCAGTCTCATCCAGAACCATAGGAGGAAACCAATGAATCTGAGCGACCCGATCGCAGATATGCTTACGCGAATTCGCAACGCGAACTCTGCGAACAAGGCCACGGTCTCGATGCCTTCCAGCAAGAAGCTCGTCGAGATCGCTCGTGTCATGAAGGAAGAGGGCTACATCACCGACTACGTCGTCGAGCCCGGCGAGCCTCATGACGACCTCGTAATCACCCTCAAGTACGGCGAGCACCGTGCCAAGGTCATCCGTGGCATCCGCCGCATTTCCAAGCCCGGCCTGCGCATCTACGCCGGCAAGGACAAGCTGCCCCGCGTCTTGGGCGGCATGGGCATCTCCATCATCTCCACGTCAAAGGGTGTCATGACCGACCGCGACGCGCGCAAGCTCGGCGTCGGCGGCGAGGTCATCGCCTACGTCTGGTAACGGACTGAGAAAGGAGCACAACCGTGTCTCGCATCGGTAAGCAGCCCATCCCGGTCCCTGCTAACGTCGAAGTCATCATTGACGGCAGCACCGTTACCGCCAAGGGCCCCAAGGGTGAGCTCACTCGCACCTTCAGCGACATCATTTCCATCAAGCGCGAGGGCGACGAAATCCTCGTCACCCGTCCGGACGACTCCCGCACCGCCCGTTCGCTCCATGGCCTGACCCGCACCCTGGTCAACAACATGGTCGTTGGCGTGTCCACGGGCTTTGAGAAGCGCCTGGAGCTTCAGGGCGTCGGCTACCGTGCCGCCCTCAAGGGCAAGGACCTCGAGCTCTCGCTCGGTTACTCCCACCCCGTTATCGTGAGCCCGGAGGAGAACATGTCCTTCGAGTGCCCCGACAACACCCACATCATCGTCAAGGGCATCGACAACCAGCGCGTCGGCCAGGTTGCCGCAGACATCCGCCTCAAGCGCCCGCCTGAGCCTTACAAGGGCAAGGGCATCCGCTACGAGGGCGAGCACGTCCGTCGTAAGCTCGGCAAGGCCGCTAAGTAGCGTAACCGGGCGGTAGCCTCGCCCCACCCTGTAAGGTGGGGCAGATAGCGAGGAGAGCAAGTATGAACAAATATAAGGCGAAGCAGGAGCGTCTAGCTCGTCGCCACCGTCGCGTCCGTGGCCGTGTGAGCGGCACCCCCGAGCGTCCGCGTCTGGCCGTCCACCGCAGCAACGCCCACATCTATGCCCAGCTCATCAATGATGTGAACGGCACGACCCTGGCCTCGGCCTCGACGCTGGACCCCGAGTTCCGCGCCTCTGGCAAGCGTGGCTCCAACAAGGAGGGCGCGCAGCTGGTGGGCGAGCTCATCGGCAAGCGTGCCATTGCCGCTGGCTACACCAAGGTCGCGTTTGACCGCGGCGGCCACCTGTACCATGGCCGCGTGGCAGCTCTGGCCGACGGGGCCCGCAGCGCGGGCCTGGAATTCTAGGAGGTTTGAAGAGTATGCCTCGCAACCATCAGCAGGACGCCGAAAACGAGATGCAGGAGCGCGTGGTTTTCATTAACCGCGTCTCCAAGACCGTCAAGGGCGGCCGTCGCATGTCCCTGTCCGCCCTGGTCGTCGTCGGCGACGGTAAGGGCAACGTGGGCATCGGCATGGGTAAGTCGGCCGAGGTCCCCCAGGCCATCCGCAAGGCCTCCGAGGACGCAAAGAAGAACATGTTCCACATCCCGGTGACCGACGGAAAGACGATTCCGCACGAGGTCGAGGGCCACTACGGCGCTGGTCGCGTCGTCCTGCGCCCCGCCGTCCCCGGCACGGGCGTCCTGGCCGGTGGCCCTGTTCGCGCCCTCTGCGAGCTCGCGGGTATCGAGAACATCATCTCGAAGTCGCTGGGCACCAGCAACGCCATGAACATCATCAAGGCCGCCGCCGAGGGCTTCCAGCGTCTGGAGAGCCCGGAGCAGGCTGCCGCCCGCCGTGGTCTGACCGTCGGCCAGATGTTCATCGGTAAGGAGGACGAGTAACCATGGCAGAATCGACCAAGACCCTGCGCATCAAGCAGGTCAAGAGCTCGATCGGCTACAAGAAGGACCAAGCCGAGACCCTACGCTGCCTTGGCCTGCATCACATCGGCGAAGTCGTTGAGCAGGCGGACAACCCCAGCATCCGCGGGATGATCCTCAAGGTTCAGCACCTCGTCCAGGTCGAAGAGATCTAGGAGTTTTCCCATGCAGCTTAATGACCTGTATCCCGCACCCGGCTCGCGCTCCAATCGCAAGCGCGTCGGTCGCGGCAACTCGGGCAAGGGCGGCACGACCGCTGGCCGCGGCCAGAAGGGTCAGAAGTCCCGCTCTGGCGGCGGCAAGGGCCCGGGCTTCGAAGGCGGCCAGATGAAGCTGGCCATGCGCCTGCCCAAGCTCCCCGGCTTCCGCAACATCAACCGCGTCGAGTACGCCCCGGTCAACGTCGGGCGCCTCAATGACATATTCGAGGACGGCGACGTGGTGACCGACGAGGCCCTCCTGGCCAAGAACGTCATCAAGAAGCCCTCGACCCTGGTCAAGGTGCTCGGTGACGGCGACCTGACCAAGAAGCTCACCGTCCGCGTCGACAAGGTGTCCGCTTCCGCCAAGGCCAAGATTGAGGCGGCGGGTGGGACGGTAGAGCAGCCGTGCTAAACGCCATCCTCAACGCGTTCCGGGAGCCTGAGCTTCGCAAGAAGATTCTCTTTACGCTGGGGATTATCATCCTCTACCGTATCGGGTCCTATATCCCGCTGCCAGGCATTCCCTTCGGCAACCTGGTCGAGTCCTTCCAGGACGGTACAGGCGCCATGGCCAACACCATGGCCCTGCTCAACCTGTTCTCGGGCGGCGCGTTGAGCTATGTCTCGCTGTTCTCCCTGGGCATCATGCCCTACATCACCGCCTCCATCATCCTCCAGATGATGCAGGCGGTGGTGCCGTCCCTGCGCGAGCTCTCCAAAGAGGGCGAGATGGGCCAGCGCAAGATTACGCAGTACACGCGGTATCTGACCATTGGCCTGTCCCTGATTAACGCGATTGGCTACCTCCTGCTCTTCAAGAGCCCGGAGTACGGCATCACGTTCGAGGGCTCCGGGGTCCCCGACCTGCTGATGGACGTCATCATCGTCTTCGGCTTTGTCGTCGGCTCCATGCTCATCATGTGGATGGGCGAGCTCATCACCCAGCGTGGCGTGGGCAACGGCATGTCGCTCATCATCTTCGCGAACATCATCTCGCGTCTGCCGGGCGCCATCTTCCAGTCCATCGAGACGAGCTCGACGGGCATCCTGTACACGGTCCTGATTATCCTCATCATCCTCGCGGTCATCCCGCCAATCGTCTACATCGAGCGTGGTCAGCGCCGCATCCCGGTGACCTACGCCAAGCGCGTGAGCGGTCGTAGGATGATGGGCGGTCAGAGCACCTACCTCCCCATCAAGGTCAACACCGCGGGCGTCATCCCGATTATCTTTGCGTCGTCTCTGCTCTACGTGCCGGCGCAGCTCGCGGTCTTCTTCCCGGGTGTCAACTGGATCCAAGTCTTTGCCAACGCGGTTTCGGCCGGCTGGCTCAACTGGCTCCTGTCCATGGCGTTGATTATCTTCTTCGCCTACTTCTACACGGCGATGGTGTTCAACCCGGAGGACACGGCTGACAACCTCAAGAGGCAGGGCGGCTTCATCCCGGGTGTCCGTCCGGGCGTGGCGACGGCGCACTACATCAAGAACGTGCTCAACCGCATCACCCTGCCCGGCGCCATCTTCATTGCCTTCATCGCCGTCGTCCCGTCGATTCTGTTCTACTTCACGGGCAACACACTGATTCAGGCCTTTGGCGGGACCTCGATTCTCATCATGGTCGGCGTCGCCCTCGACACCATGACCAAGGTGGAGAGCCAGCTCAAGATGCACGACTATGACGGGTTCTTCAAGTAGGAGATTTCACCGGTGCGGTAGTGCGCGCTTGTGACTCTCTCCGTATAATGGGTGTGTCTTCTGGCGCCTGCCGGTGACGGTGGGCGCCACTTCCGTCTGAGGAGGTCTTCGTGAACATCGTACTACTGGGCGCCCCAGGCGCCGGCAAGGGAACGCAGGCAGAGCGTCTCGTAAGCGAGTACTCTATTCCGCACATCTCCACCGGTGACATCCTACGCGCCGCCGTGGCACAGGGCACGCCCTTGGGCAAGAAGGCGAAGGGCTACATGGAGGCCGGCGAGCTGGTCCCCGACGACCTCATCATCGACCTCATGAAGGATCGCCTGTCCCAGCCGGACGCCCTGCGCGGCTTCATCCTTGACGGGTTCCCCCGTACCACCGCCCAGGCTGCCGCCCTCGACGCCGCCCTGTCCGAGTCGGGCCGCCCCATCGACGCGGCGCTGGCCATCAACGTGCCCGCCCAGGTCATCGTCGACCGCCTGTCCGGCCGCCGCGTTTGCCGTGTCTGCGGCCATACTGGCGACTCCTCCGAGGCGACCTGCTCCGTGTGCGGGGGAGAGATGTACCAGCGCGAGGACGACAAGCCCGAGACCGTCGCCAACCGCCTAGCCGTCTATGAGAAGTCCACGGCCCCCCTCATCGACTACTATGCCGGCGCCGGCACCCTGGTCAACATCGACGGCAACCGCCCGGTCGACGCGGTCTACGCCGACGTCAAAGCCGCGATTGCCCGTGATTAAGCTCAAGACCCCCCAGGACATCGAGGGCCTCAAGGTCTGCGGGGCCCTGTCCAAGCAAGTCCTGCGCCTGGCAGGCGAGATGTGCAAGCCAGGCGTCTCCACGCTCCAGATTGACGAGTTCGTGGAGCGCTACATCTGCGAGCACGGGGGGACCCCTGGCTTCAAAGGCTACGGGGGCTTTCCCGGCTCCATCTGCGCGTCCCTGAACGAGCAGGTCGTGCATGGCTTCCCCCTCAAGCAGGTCATCCTGCGCGAGGGGGACGTCCTCTCCATCGACACGGGGGCCAACGTGGGCGGATGGGCGGGGGACAACGCCTGGACCTTTGCCGTGGGCCATGTGTCCGACGAGACCAAGGCCCTCCTTGAGTGCGGTCGAGACTGCCTGGCATTGGGCATCGAGCAGGCCAAGCCGGGCAACCACCTGGGCGACATCGGCTACGCCATCCAGAGGCACGCCGAGGAGAACGGCTACGGGGTAATCAGGGAGTACGTGGGCCACGGCATCGGCCGTTCCATGCACGAGGACCCCAACGTGCCCAACTACGGGCGCCAGGGCCACGGCATTCGACTCGAGGTGGGCATGTGCCTGGCCATCGAGCCCATGATTACCCAGGGCGACCGGCACGTGAGGACCCTGCCCAACAAATGGACCGTGGTCACCAGGGACGGGAGCCTGGCCGTCCACTTTGAGAACACGGTGGCGATTACCAAAGACGGTCCGGTCATCACTACGGCCGAGCCTGGCTTCGACCCTATGGACGTCGATGGGGGCAGGAACGCCGCGAACTGAGGGAATTCCCGTCTCATGGGAAGAATCTATGACGCCTGTTGAGAGATTCCCCATGAGACGGGTTTTTGTTGTAGACTACATCCTCGGTTTTGTAGCCGAAAGAAAGCGATGCCAATTGAAGCGTGAGGACGCCATCGAGCTCGAAGGTACGGTCATTGAGCCGTTGCCCAATGCCATGTTTAAAGTCGAGCTCGAGAACGGCCATACGGTGCTCGCCCACATCTCGGGCAAGATTCGGATGAACTATATCCGCATCCTGCCTGGCGACAAGGTTGTGCTCGAGCTTTCACCGTACGACCTGACTCGCGGTCGCATCACCTATCGCTATAAGTAATCAGATAGGCGGTGCCGCGCGCACGGCGCGTGGCGGGGATGGGTCACTCATTTCTGGTTCCCGACGGGCAATCTTTATTGCGCAGGGAATCCGGCTTCTGCTGTCTCGACGCAGGTTGGGGACAGAGCGCTTTATGGCAATCACGTCTGCGGCTGGGCGATGACATAGTACGTGTAGGAGCAACCGAAAGGAAAGACAATGAAGGTACGCCCTTCGGTCAAAAAGATGTGCGATAAGTGCAAGATCGTACGTCGTCACGGCAAGGTGCTGGTGGTGTGCGAGAACCCGCGCCACAAGCAGCGTCAGGGTTAAGAGAGGAGCACACGGTGGCACGTATTTTTGGCGTTGACCTCCCGCGCGAGAAGCGCGTCGAGATTGGCCTGACGTACATCTACGGCATCGGCCGCACGACCGCCACGAAGATTTGCGCGGAGACGGGCATCAACCCCGACACCCGCGTCAAGGACCTCACCGAGGACGAGGTCACGAAGATTCGCGACTTCATCGACGGCCGCTACATGGTTGAGGGTGACCTCCGCCGCGAGCAGAGCCAGAACATCAAGCGCCTGATGGAGATTGGTTGCTATCGCGGCCTGCGCCATCGTAAGGGCCTCCCGGTCCGTGGGCAGCGCACCCACACCAACGCCCGCACCCGCAAGGGTCCGCGTCGCCAAATCGGTGCGAAGAAGAGGGGCTAAACTACCATGCCTGCAGCAAACAAGAAGAACGCGCGCACTCGTATCAAGCGCGGCGACCGCAAGAACATCGCCGTCGGCCAGGCTCACATCAAGAGCTCGTTCAACAACACTATCGTTTCCATCACCGACCTCCAGGGCAACGTCATCGCCTGGAAGTCCGCTGGTACCGTGGGCTTCTCCGGCTCGCGCAAGTCGACCCCCTTTGCCGCGCAGATGGCCGCCGAGGCCTGCGCCAAGCTGGCTCAGGAGCACGGCATGCGCAAGGTGTCCGTCTTCGTCAAGGGCCCTGGCTCGGGCCGCGAGACGGCGCTGCGCTCCCTCCAGGCCGCCGGCCTCGAGGTGACGAGCATCCAGGACAAGACCCCCACGCCGCACAACGGTTGCCGTCCGCGCAAGCGTCGTCGCGTGTAAGCAAGGAAGGATACCGATATGGCAATCGATAGGACCCCCGTCCTCAAGCGGTGCAGGTCTCTTGGAATCGACCCCGTCGTCATGGGCATCTCCAAGACGTCCAACCGCGGCAAGAACGACCGCCGTCAGCGCCGCCAGGAGAGCGAGTACGGTCAGCAGCTCCGTGAGAAGCAGAAGGCCAAGTTCATCTACGGCGTGCTTGAGAAGCAGTTCCACACCTACTACGAGAAGGCCGTGCGTGAGCCGGGCATCTCCGGTGACAACCTGATGATGTTCCTCGAGACCCGTCTCGACAACGTCGTCTTCCGCCTGGGCTTTGCCCATACCCGCCGCGAGGCCCGTCAGGCTGTCGACCACGGCCACATCCTCGTCAACGGCAAGAAGGTCCACATCCCGTCCTACCGCGTCCGCCTCGGCGACGTTGTGGCTGTGGCCCCCAAGGCCAAGGACATGCTGGTGATTAAGAGTGCCCTGGTGGCCTCCGAGTCCCGCCAGGTGCCCGCATGGCTCGAGGTCGACCTCGAGAAGCTTCAGGGCAAGGTCCTCGCCCTGCCGACCGTCGACCAGATTGACACCGACATTCAGGCCAACCTCATCATCGAGCTTTACTCGAAGTAATCGACGGTCCAAGGAGTCTGGAGGTAGCTTAATGACAGAGTTCATCAGGCCCCAGGTGAGCGTCGAGAGCATCAGCGATTCGTTTGCCCGTTTCACGGTGGAGCCGCTCGAGCGTGGTTTTGGCGACACGCTCGGCAACTCGCTGCGTCGTGTCCTCCTGTCCTCGCTCGACGGCGCTGCCGTGCAGGCGATTCACATCGAGGGCGTTCAGCACGAGTTCCAAGCCCTCCAGGGCGTGCGTGAGGACGTCACCGACATCGTCCTGAACGTCAAGGGCCTTGTCTTCCGTCCGAACGGCGCGGGCGAGGAAGCCACGGCGACCGTGGACATCGACGGGCCCGCGGTTGTGACCGGCGAGGACTTCTTCGTTCCTGCCGAGTTCGACCTCGTGAACCCCGACACCGTGATCGCGACGCTCGAAGACGGCGCCCACCTGACCATGTCCATGCGCATCGGGCGCGGCCGCGGCTATGTCCCAAGCGAGATGAACGAGCGCAACGACGACTCAATCGGCATCATCCATGTCGATTCGCTGTACTCGCCGGTGCGTCGCTGCACCAAGCTCGTGCAGCCTTGCCGCGTCGGCCAGCACACCGACTACGACAGCTTGGTCATGGAGATTGAGACCAACGGCGCCATCACCCCGTCCGAGGCCCTCGTGAGCGCGGCGAACATCGTCACGCAGCATATGAACGCCTTCCAGTCGCTCGTCGCCCTGACGGACGCCAACGAGGACACCTCGATTTTCGCGCAGGAGGAAGAGGAGGACAACGCCGAGCTCGACAAGCGCATCGACGATCTCGACCTGTCCGTCCGCTCCTTCAACTGCCTGAAGCGCGCCGGCATCCACTCGGTTCGCCAGCTGCTCGACTTCAGCGAGGAGGACCTGCTCAACATCCGTAACTTCGGTGTCAAGTCCATCGAAGAGGTCAAGGACAAGCTTGCCTCGATGGGCATGAGCCTGAAGCAGTCTTAACACAGGAGAGTACCGATGAGACACCAGAAGAAGCGCGGGATGAAGCTGGGGTCCGACGCAGCCCACACCCGTCAGATTAAGCGCAGCCTCGTCTGCGAGCTGTTCCTGAACGACCGCATCAAGACGACCGAGACGCGTGCCAAGGCCATCCGCGGCGACGTTGACCGCATCATCACCTGGGCCAAGCGCGGCGACCTACACTCCCGCCGCCTCGCCATCGCGAAGCTCAACGACAAGGAGATTGTCCGCGAGGTCTTCGAGAAGGTCCAGCAGGGCATGTGGGCTGACCGTACCTGCGGCTTCACCCGCATCTACAAGCTCGGCCCCCGTCGCGGCGACAACGCCCCTATGGTCATCATCGAGCTTGTGACCGAGCCCGTCGCCCCCAAGAAGAAGGCCGGCAAGGCCGAGGTGACCGAGGTCAAGCCCGAGGCCAAGCCCGCCGAGCCCGAGGTTAAGGCCGAAGAGACCCCCGCTGAGGAGGCTCCGGCTGCTGAGGCCGAGCCTGCCGCTGAGGAGCCCGC
>CAZEAF010000003.1:0-1938 GCA_964510125.1 uncultured Coriobacteriaceae bacterium | reverse complement strand
CCCCCGCTGAGGAGGCTCCGGCTGCTGAGGCCGAGCCTGCCGCTGAGGAGCCCGCTGCCGAGCCCGAGACCAAGGCTGAGGAGGCTCCTGCCGAGGAGGCCCCCGCTGAGGCCGAGCCCGCCGCCGAGGAGCCTACCAAGGCCTAAGGCCTCTGAGGGTCGCTCGCACATCGCATGAGAACAGAGGGGACCTCAGGGCCCCCTCTTTTCGTATGTATCCTTAGCCCAAAAGGCCACATCCGCCATGCCGAAACAGGAGGTGCCGTGCTCGAGCTGGATTCTATCGCCTACCGCTATCCCGGCAGCGCCGACCAGGCCCTCTCATGTGCCAGCCTCAGGGTGGGAGCGGGGGAGCGCGTGGGCGTCCTGGGGGCAAACGGGTCGGGCAAGAGCACCCTTCTCCATGTTGCCTGCGGGTCGGTGGCCCCGGCGGCCGGGCGAATCCTGCTCGAAGGGGAGGGGGTTCCTGGAGATGAGGGCCAGCGCGACCTTTTGAGGAGGTCGGTGGGGCTGGTGGGCCAGGACCCCGATTCCCGCATCGTGACCTCCCGGGTCTTTGACGAGGTGGCCTTTGGCCCCTGCAACCTAGGCCTGCCTTTGGATGATGTCCGCGAGCGGGTCGCGTGGGCCCTTGACGCCTGCGGCATTGCTGACCTGGCCGGACGGGAGGTCTGGGAGCTTTCGGGCGGGCAGCGGCAGTTGGTCTGCATGGCTGCCGTGCTGTCCATGAGGCCGAGATACCTCTGTCTGGACGAGCCCTGCTCCATGTTGGACGGAGCCGCCCGCGCCTGCGTGCTGGCCGCGGCCGGCCGGGCGGCTGAGGCCGGAGCTGGGGTCGTGCTGGTGACACACGAGCTCGAGGACCTCCTGTCCTTCGACCGGGTGGTGGTCATGGAGGCCGGCCGGACCGTCTGGGTCGGGACCCCCCGCCAGCTGCTGTTCGACCGGGAGGCCATCCGACGGTCCTGCTGCCTGGAGACAGCTTGGACGAGGGCTCTGCAGGGTCTGCTAGCCCACGGTCTGCTTTCGGAAGGCGCTGACCTGGGGGACCCGCAGGCCTGCGCCCGTGCGGTCCTTGCCCAGGGCCCAGACCAGGTGCGGACGGCCTCCCGGGTTCTCAGCCAGGTGGGCCGGGAGGGGCTCTCGGCTGCCATGGGGACCGACGGGGGCGAAGGGTGCCGGGGCAGGGAAGAGGAAGGTGCGCCTTTTCAGGCGCAGGACCTGTCCTTTTCCTACGAAGGCGGCAAGGCTGAGTCTAGGGACGGGGAGTCCGAACAGCAAGGCGGGGCGCCTGAGATGGCTCTGGACGGGGTGAGCCTGGCCTGCCAGCGGGGCGGGGTCACCCTGGTCACGGGGGCCGCGGGGTCGGGCAAGTCAACCCTTTTGCGCCTGTGTGCCGGCCTGGCCACCCCAAGCGCAGGCTGGGCGGGGGCGGGCGACCAGATGGCTTCGCCTGCCCTGGTTGGTCTCTCCTTTCAGCGGCCCTCGGACATGCTCTTTGCGGACACCGTGCTGGACGACGTTGCCTTTGGCCCCCGCAACCTGGGGCTTGACCGGGCCGCGGCCCGCGACCGGGCCAAGGCCCAGCTGGAGGCCCTGGACCTCGACCCCGAGGTCTTTGGAGACCGCAGCCCCTTTGCCCTCTCGGGCGGCCAGGCGCGCAGAGTGGCCCTGGCGGGGGTCCTGGCCTGCCGGACGCCCTTTGTGGCTCTGGACGAGCCCACGGTGGGCCTGGACGCCCCGGGCCTCGAGGGCCTGGTGGCCATGGTGGGCCGGCTGACAGCCGAGGGTCGCGGGGTCCTGTTGGTGACCCATGACGCGGCTAGGCTCCTGACCTGCGCGGACGAGCTCGTCGTTCTCGACCGCGGCCGCGTGGCCTGGCAGGGCCCCGCCTGCGCGGGCATCCCCACCGATGTGTCCGGGGCCGATGACGGCCGCC
>CAZEAF010000002.1:57700-65871 GCA_964510125.1 uncultured Coriobacteriaceae bacterium | reverse complement strand
TGGCATTTACCGCCTCGCACGTCCTTGGCATCTCGCCGTTCGCGCTTGCTAAGGAGGCCGACAAGTCCGCCGCCGACGGCACCCGTACGGTCACCAACCTCGACGGCAGCGTCATCGAGCTGCCCGAGACCGTCGATTCCGTCGCTGCCATCTTCGGCCCGTCCTATGAGAAGATCGTGGCCGTGGGCGCCGAGGACCGCATCACCTGCGACGGCGATTTCCACTTGACCGGCTGGCCTTGGTCCAATGTCATCTACAAGCGCCTGAACGACGTGCCGGGCATCCCCAACGCCCATTCCGACCTCAATGTCGAGGACCTGGTGGCCCAGGGCGTCCAGGTCGTCTTCTGCTTCCCCAACCCCAAGCAGGCGGAGGCCATCAACAACGCCGGTATGGTTGCCATCCCTATGGCCTCCACCGGAAAGGTCCGCGACCTGGTCGACACTCTCAATCTCTATGCCCAGGTCTTCAACGACGAGAAGGCCCTTGCTCAGGCCAAGAAGTACGAGGAGTACTTCGACGAGACCGTCGCCATGGTCCAGGAGCGTACCAAGGACATCGCTGACGACGACCGGCCCGGCGTCTACATGGCCTACACCGACATGCTCCACGGTTACGGCGGCGCATCCGGCATGGTCGAGCTTGTCGACCTGGCAGGCGGCAAGCTTGTCAGCCAAGAGCTGGACGGCGGCAGCGACATCGAGGTGACCTCCGAGCAGATCCTCGCGTGGGACCCCGACTATATCTTTGTGAGCCATGCCGGCTCCTCGGGCAATGCCACAGCCGAGAACGCCATCGAGGAGGCCTTAGGTACGGGAGACTTCGACAACGTCTCGGCTGTGACCTCGGGCAACGTTGTGGCCACCCCCGAGGGCGTCTTCTTCTGGGACGCTGGCCTGCAGCAGATCCTCTACCTGGTCTACATCGCCCAGACCATCCATCCCGACCTATTCGACGATATCGACATGGCCGCCCTGCTCAAGGACTTCTACGTCAACTTCTACGACTACGAGCTCACCGACGACGAGGCCGCCCGCATCCTCAACCACGAGGAGCCCGAGGGTTACGAGGCCCCCGAAACTGATGCCGAGTAGCCACCATGGGGCCCGCCGCCAAGGCTGACCCCCGCTCGAGCACATCGCCCAAAGTCAAGGCCCGCCACCATGCGCGGCGGGCCAAGCTCTTGGGGCGTACCGGCATGGTCGTGCTCGCGGTCGTTATGATTGCCGTCGCCCTGTGCTCGCTCGCGGTGGGACGCTATTCCATCGACATACCGCTGCTCTTGACCACGCTGTCCGACTTCCCGACGGCAGTCTCCAAGCTGGTCTCGGGAGACAAGCTGGCCAACGAGGAGATTGTCGTCTTCAAGATGCGCTTGCCCCGCGTCTTAGCCGCCCTGCTTATCGGTGGCGCGCTCGGCATGGCCGGCTCCACCTTCCAGGGCATGTTCCGAAATCCTATGGTCTCGCCCGACCTGCTCGGCGCCTCGGCGGGTGCTGGCTTCGGCGCCGCTTGCGCCCTTCTGGTCGCCGCCCCCGTCGCCATAGTCTCGGGCTCGGCCTTCCTCATGGGCCTGCTTGCCGTTTTCCTGACCTATCTGATCTCCATGGCGGTGGGAAAGGGGAGCTCCAACATCACAGTGCTGGTCCTGGCAGGCGTGGTTATCTCCGCCATGTTCCAGGCCTGCATCTCCATCACCAAGTACGTGGCCGACCCCTACAGCCAGCTTCCAGCCATAACCTTTTTCCTCATGGGCGGCTTGTCCAGTGTGACCTGGAAGGACATAGGCCTTTTGCTGATTCCCATCGCCGCGGGCGGGGCCGTCCTTTTCTGCCTACGCTGGCGCATCAACATCCTCTCGCTCGATGACGACGAGGCTCGCTCGCTGGGCATGAACACGACGCGAATACGCGCCCTGGTCATCGTCTGCGCCACCCTCATGACCGCCGTATCGGTGGCGGTGGGGGGCATCATCGGCTGGGTGGGCCTGGTCATCCCCCACTTCATGCGTATGCTCTTCGGACCCGACTATCGCAGGCTCCTGCCGGCCTCTTTTTTGGGCGGTGCCCTCTACCTGGTCGTAATGGACGACCTGGCTCGCTGCCTCTTTCCCATGGAGATTCCCATCGGCATCCTGACGGCCCTGCTGGGCGCGCCTGTGTTCGTCTTCCTGCTGGTCCGCTACAAGGGCGGGTGGTCGTGATGGCCCTCGAGGCAAAGGACGTCGCCGTGGGCTATGGCGACGAGACTGTCGTGCGTGACGCGAACTTCTCCCTGGAGGCCGGCAAGGTGATGGCCGTGCTGGGCCCCAACGGGGTCGGCAAGACGACCCTCTTCAAGGCCATTCTGGGATACCTGCCGCTCGACGACGGCACCATCGAAATCGACAGCGAGGACATAAGAGGTATGTCGCGGCCGGCCATAGCCCGAGCCATTGCCTACGTCCCTCAGAAGCGGGTTGTCTCCTTTTCCTACACCATCGAGGAAATCGTCCTCATGGGACGGGCGCCCCATCTCAAGCTCCTCCAGCAGCCCGGCCCCGAAGACCGCGCCATTGCCCGTGAGGCCCTAGACGAGATGGGGATTGCCCATCTGGCCAAGAAGGCCGCCAACGAGGTCTCGGGAGGGGAACTGCAGCTGGCTGCTATCGCACGGGCCCTTGCCCAGCGGCCCCGCTACCTGGTGATGGATGAGCCCACCTCGGCGCTTGACTTTGGCAACCAGGCCAGGGTGCTCGAGCGGGTGCTCGACCTGGCTGCCTCGGGCATCGGCGTCCTCATGACCACCCACGACCCTGCTCAGGCCTTCGCTCTCGACGCGGACGTGGTCCTCATGCAGCGCGGCGGCCGCACCCAGTTCGGCCCCGTCCGCCAGGTCCTGACCGAGCAGACCCTTGAGCAGGCTTACGGGGTGCCGGTGGCCGTCGAGGCCATCCAGCGCCACGGCCAGACTGTCGAGTGCTGCGTAGCCCTGGTGAGGCGCCGGCATTAGGGCGCAGGTCTTGGGTTGGATGGCTTTTGTGGTATGGACAGGCGTCCCGACGAATGGGCTGGCGAGGGACGCCTACTCATGACGGACGGACAGAGCGAGGGACGCCTACTCCTCGAAGAGCTCCTTTTCGACCACCAGGTCGTTCTTAATCTTCCCGACCAAAGCCTGCAAGGCGTCGATGACGTGCGGCCGGATATCGCCGCCCACGAGCACATACATGAGGCTGTCGCCCACATGGCAGACGCCCTCGTTGAGCCATACGCGCACGTAATGGATGCCCGGCATTCCGAGGGTGGCGTCGATGGCCTTGCGAACCCCCTCGGCGTCTGACGAAAAATCGACCGCCTTGACCGGCGGCAGACCCTCCTCTCCCCCACGGACCTGCGCCTTTGGCGTAATGCGGACAACGCCGTTGTGTACAAGGAACATCCCGCACTGGTCGGCGTGCTCGCTCTTCTTGGCCTCGGCAAGCCACTCTCGGACATCGGGTTCCTCTATTGCCATTTTCGCTCCCTTTGTTGGTGTGGGCATCACTGTTTGACAGCGCCTGTGCGTGCCCATTCTATCCGTTCATCTGAGTATTTACGGCTCGCAAACCATATCAGAAGGGACTTACTGCAGTCAGGACAGCCTGGGTCTGCATCCCAGAGTCGACGGCGTTCCCACCCCGACAACCCGTGGCCCTTCTTGGCACGGGCCCCCGACTTCGCTACTTTCGGGTGAATTGAGCTCTTCACCACATTCGGGTGAAAGCATGCTTTGGCTTCCTCTTACATTATGAGATGCTCAAGGAATCTAGCAGCCTTTCTGAGCTGCGAGGATTCACAATCGCGAACAACAGGAGGAAGCAATGAGCACGTCAAACACCGTGTCACGCAGGTCCTTCGTACGCAACGCTGCGGTCGGCCTGGGGGCGGCCGCGGTGACCACGGCGGCTGCAACGGCCCTTGCCGCCGAGGGCGCACCCGCCGACAGCGCGGCAGCCGATGCGCCTGCAGCCGACGCCCCCGCCCCGGACGCCGGCGCCGCCAAAGACACCAACCCCAGCGGCGACCGTCCCGACTATCCCTGGGACGAGACCGCTCCCGAGATTACCGACGACATGGTCGAGGAGGAAGCCGAGGCCGACGTCATCGTCGTGGGCTGCGGCATCTCCGGTTGCACGGCCATCCGCGCCGCTGCCGAGGAAGGCGCCAAGGTCATCTGGTTCGAGAAGACCGAGGGCAACACCGCTCCTGGCCGCCAGTATGCCGTCATCAACTCCAGCATGAACAAGGTCTGGGGCAACTACGGGATCCTCGACCGCGACGACGTCATCGACCGCGAGCTGGACGAGGGCGGCTGCTTTGCCAAGCGCTCCATCTACACCAAGTGGTTCGACAACGTGGGCGAGGTCTTTGACTGGTACATCTCGATCAACCCCAACCTCTACGTCTGCGCGGACATGTACGACTGCCCGCCCAACGGCGAGGACGACGGCTACGCCGCGCCCCTGTGCTGGCCGCAGCCCGAGAACTACGACTTCACCAAGGAGCGCTACCCCACCTACCCCTCGTCCGCTGCCCTGAGCGGCCGCGAGCTCGACGCCATGGCCCTTCAGAAGGTGACCGAGGAGTACGGTGGCAAGGGCTACTACGGCTACCGCGTCGAGCAGCTCATCCGCGAGGGCGACGCGGTGACCGGCGTCTATGCTTACGACTACGCCACCAAGAAGTACGTGCGCGCCACCGCCTCCAAGGGCGTGGTCCTGGCCTGCGGCGACTATGCCTCCAACGACGAGTTCGTCAAGTACTTCCTGCCTGAGCAGTACTATGACAACCTTGGCCGCATGGGCTTCTACAGCGACCCCGACGGCGACGGCGTGGCCCAGGGCGAGGGCCTTGTTATGGGCGACTGGATTGGCGCCAAGATTCAGGAGCGCCACGCCATCATGACCCACCACATGGGCAACGGCCCCTTGGGCTGCACGCCCTTCCTCGAGCTCAACAAGGACGGCAAGCGCTTCTTCAACGAGGAGCTCCCCGGCCAGCAGATTGAGAACCAGCTCGAGCTCCAGCGTGACATGACCTCCTACCTCATCTTCGACGCCAACTGGCCCAAGGCGATCCCCTTCATGCCCGCAGGCCACGGCTGCAAGAGCTACTACATCGACGACGCCGACGCGGGAATCCTCGACGGCATGATTGAGCCCGAGGCCATCATCCATCCCTCCGAGGTCGAGGACGGCGTGGCTGCCGGGAGCCTGATCAAGGCCGACACGCTCGAAGAGCTGTTCGCCCAAATCGACATCGACGCCGAGGCGGCCCTCGCCTCCGTCGAGCGCTACAACCAGTTCTGCGCCGACGGCTACGACGAGGACTTCGGCAAGAGCCCCTCTCGCCTCTTCGCCATCGACACGGGCCCCTTCTACTGCGCCACGTTCACGACGGCGTCCTCCCTCGTCTGCCTGGGCGGGCTCGAGTCCGACGAGGAATGCCATGTGTACGACCGCAATCGCAAGGTCATCCCCGGCCTCTACGTCGCCGGCAACATCCAGGGCAACCGCTTTGCGGTGCAGTACCCCATCGCCGTCTGCGGCATCGACCGGTCCATGTGCCTGTACTACGGCTACGTCGCAGGTAAAAACGTCGTCGCGGGTGTCTAGGCCACCTGCTGCCGTCTCTGTTCTCTGACGGCTACGGCCAACTGACGCCCGGCCCCGCTGGTCTTGTTTTTCAGCGGGGCCGGGCTTTTTGTGCGTCTCCCAGTCTGGCGCCACATGGTTCCCGAGGTTCGATTCCGACTCCTCCTGCAGACCCCGCTTGTGCCACTGAAAAATGTTGCTGATGCGTGAAGTAACGTTGCATCCGTGGGTCAAAGGGTGTCCCGAGCGGTAAATATCCTGCCGTCCGCGCTCATGTTCTCAAAACTCCTCGCTATCGTTTTAGACGAGATGTTTCCAGCGGCGCTCTGCCGCCCTTCCGAAGCTGCCCGCCCAGACTCTCGCCTTCACAGCAGATGACGATGGAGGTTTGCATGAACTTTAAGAATATTCTTGTCCCTTATGATGGGTCTGAGTTCTCTCTCCATGCGCTGCAGGCTGCTATGAATATAGTTACTGACAAGGATGACGCCCGCCTTTGCGTGCTCACGGTCATCCCCACGCCTGAGGCAGGGTCAGGTCGGGCCTATGACAGCAACGAGTCGGCCTCAGGGACCCTGGACTTCGAGGACTTCCACCGAACCGCCAGCGTGGCAACCGAGCACGCCAAGAAGTCGCTCGCGCAGGATGTGGGCATCGAGCTCGACATCCTGGGCGGCAAGGGCGCAGTCGACGCCGTGGCCAGTCCCAACACGGCCCGTGGCATCCTCGGCTATTCGCAAATTATGGACTGCGATCTCATCGTCATGGGCCAGCGCGGCTTCCAGAGCCATCGCGGAACCCTCGGCAGCGTATGCTCCGCTGTTGCCAGCAGCTCCCCCGTCCCCGTCCTCGTGGTGAGGTAGCGCGGGAACACGGGTCCCATGGCGGAATGCCGCGCACCGGGTGGCGCCATCTATTTGACATGAAGAAGGCCGCGAGGGCGACAACCCCCACGGCCTGCGAAAATCATGGTGGGCCCAGCAGGATTCGAACCCGCAACCCAGGGATTATGAGTCCCCTGCGCTAACCGTTGCGCTATAGGCCCGGTGTGAGAGCCAAATTATGGTACACGAAACGCCTGCCTGCTGTCCTGTCAAAGCTGTCGCGGCGGCGAAGAGCGGCGGAACTCCTCAAATCGCCGTAACGCCTGACGGGCGCCTTCCCGTGCCGTCCGCCGGCAGCCGGCGTGCTAGGATACTCCCATGGACATCCAACCGATTGCGCACATACACACGCCCTTCCCCACCAAGTTCGGCGTCCCCCGCCAGCCCGAGCTCGTGGCCTCGGCTGTCTCCCGCCTGGTCTTTGAGCCCGCCTTTCGCGACCCCGATGCCGTCCGCGGCCTGGAGGGCTTTGACTATGTCTGGCTCGTATGGGCCTTTTCCCGCAATCTTGCAGGTGGGATGGGGTGCGTGAAGGCCCCAGCAGCCGATGGGGGCGACGATGTGGCGGCGCCTTGCGTGGATAATCAGGATGCGGGGACCGAGACCGACCGCCCGGCCCCATCCTGGCGGCCCACCGTGCGGCCCCCGCGCCTGGGCGGCACCCGCCGGGTGGGCGTCTTTGCCACAAGGTCGAGCTACCGTCCCAACGGCCTGGCCATCTCGTCCCTGCAGCTGCTCCGCGTGGACCTGGCTTGCCCCGAGGCCCCCGTGTTGGAGCTGGCCGGGGCCGACATGGTGGATGGGACGCCGGTCTTCGATGTCAAGCCCTACCTGCCCTATGCCGACGCCCACCCCCAGGCCCGCTCAGGTTGGGCGGGCGAGGCTCCCTGGCCGGCCGTCGCACAGGTAGATATCCCGCCTGACCTGGAAGGGCGCATCCCCGTCCCCCTCCGGGCGCCCATGCGGGAGGTCCTGGCCCAAGACCCCCGGCCCGCCTACACGCGCTCATCCGAGTCCTGCGAGGGGCGCGTCTTCTGGGTCCCGCTCGAGAATGTGGTCTGCCGCTTCACGGTGGGCGCCGACCAGGTCCTGCGCGTTGTGGACGTGGAGATCCTGGGTCCGGCCGACATGCAGACCCTGCGCCAGACCGGCACCGTCCCCCGGTTCGAGCCCAGGGACTAAGGACACGGAGGCTGACCTGGACCAGTGCAGGGGCTGACCTGCCCGGGCAATCGATGAGCCGCCGCCATCCCCTATCGGATGCCTAAGAGACGCGAGCAGGCGGCTAGGGCTTGTGCGTAGGCGTCCTGATAGGCGATACCCGACTCCTGGGCCAGCCTGACCACGCTGTCGTACTCTGGATAGGCCCGCTCTCCGCCGCCGGGCAGGGTGACCACCTTGACCTCGACAGACCCATGGTCGGTCTGGACGCATGCCTTCCTGCGGGGCAAAACCGTGCGCTCCATGCGGGCCCGACGGATTCCGATGGTGGTCGTGTCCTCGAAGAGGATCCGCTCAAGCCCCTGGCGGCTGGCATCGTCGCAGATGACCTGGACCTGGACGCCAGGCCTTCCTTTCTTCATGACCAGGGGCAGGGCGTGGGCCTCGCGGGCGCCGGCCGACATGAGGCGGTCGATGACGTGGCCCAGGGCCTCGCCCGTGCAGTCGTCCAC
>CAZEAF010000002.1:0-57600 GCA_964510125.1 uncultured Coriobacteriaceae bacterium | reverse complement strand
GCCCCGTAGCCCAGCCCGTCCACGGCATAGTGTTCGGGCAGGCCAGGACCCCTCTCTGCCAAGGCTGCGGCGATGGCGGCGCCGGTGGGCGTGACGAACTCCCCCTTGCGGGTGCCCGCCTGCAGGGTCAGGCCGTGGTCGGCCACAATGCGGGCGACGGCAGGCACCGGGACCGGCAGTCGGCCGTGGGCCGTGCGGACCGTGCCCGTGCCCTCGTAGAGCGGGGTGACCGAGCCGCCGGCGATTCCCAGGTCATCCAGGCAGACGCCAGCCGAGAGGACGTCTACGATGGAGTCAACTGCCCCCACCTCGTGAAAGCGGACCCCGTCGAGCGTGGTCCCATGGACCTGGGCCTCGGCCTGTGCGAGGATGCGAAAGATCCGCCGGGCCCAGTCCTTGGCCCCCTGGCTGGCGCAGGACGCGTCGATGACGGCGAGGACCTCGGTCAGACCCCGGTGGGTATGGAGCTGGCCTTGCGTATGGCCATCGCCCTCATCGCCGGTCTCGTCCCCCTCGTCTCCAAATAGGTAGGCCATGTCGTGGTCGAGGCCCATCTCGGGTCCCTCCACCACCACGTCGAAGTCGCAGGCGTCCACGGCCCCGGCCTGGGTCCGGCCCACCTGCACCGAGAATCCCTCCAGAGGCAGGCTGGTAAGCACCTCCATCAGCCGATCCTGGCTTGCCCCGGCATCCAGCAAAGCCGCCACGACCATGTCGCCGCTGACTCCGGTCGAGCAGTCCAGGTGCAGGATCTTGTCCATGGCCCTACCTCGTTCCCGCATGGTCGATGAGGGCCGCCTGGTAGCCAGCCCCAAATCCGTTGTCGATGTTGACGACCGAGACGCCGCTGGCGCAGGAATTGAGCATAGCCAGCAGGGCCGAGATACCCCCAAAGCTAGCCCCATATCCCACGCTCGTGGGCACCGCGATGACCGGACAAGGGGCAATGCCTGCGATGACGCTAGGCAAAGCCCCCTCCATGCCAGCCGCGGCCACGATGGCCCCCGCCTGCTGGATTTCATCGGCATGGGAGAGGAGCCGGTGGAGGCCCGCGACGCCCACGTCGAAGAGGCGGGTGACCCGGCTGCCCAGCATCTCGGCTGTGAGGGCGGCCTCCTCGGCGCAGTAGAGGTCGGATGTGCCCGCACAGCACACGACCACACCCCGCCCGCCCGAGATCGGCGGCTTGCCCCCAATAATGAGCATGCTGGCGTCCTCGTGATAGTCAATCTGGGACTCCCCCACGCCCGCCTGCACCAGCAGGGACGTCACCGCGGCCGCCTTGCTGGCGTCGACCCGGGTGGCAAAGACCCGCCTCTGGCCCGCCCCGTGCAGGGCCTCCGCAATCTCGGCAATCTGCTGAGCGGTCTTGCCGGCCCCGTAGATGACCTCGCTCACCCCTGTCCGAAGGCCCCGGCTGGTGTCGGGGACCGCATAGGCCAGCTCGCGGACCGGCTGCGCCCGCAGCTCCTCGGCCGCAGCGTCGGCGTCGACCTGGCCTGCCGCCACCCGGTGCATGAGGTTGTGCAGTTCCTGTGCGTCCATGGACGTGCTCCCTTGATATCGGGCGGCTTCAACTCCGCGGAATTCCTGTGTCGCAGGGCTGCGCGGCGCCAAAACCACAGTAGGTCGCCTGGAAAAACGCTACCAGAGACTGTACCTTGTCTGAGAACGCAAATGGTGGGGAGGCAGCCTGAATGGACCAGATAACAAAGGGCCGCTATGACCAGCTCCAGCAATATCTTGCCCAAATAGGCAGCCTGGCCGTGGCTTTCTCGGGCGGTGTCGATTCGACCCTACTACTGGCGGTGGCCCACCGGGTGCTGGGCGATAACGCCCTGGCCATCACCAACGTCGCGGCCAACATACCCGCCTGCGAGGCGGCGCGCGCCCGGGCCTTTTGCCGCAAGGAGGGCATCGTGCAGGTCGAGACCCACATCGACCCCCTTGCGAGCAAGGCCTTTGCCTCCAACCCGCCCGACCGCTGCTACATCTGCAAGACCGAGGTCTTTACCGCGATCAAGGAGGTCGCTGCCGAGCGGGGCATCGCACATGTCTGCGACGGCACCAACGCCGACGACGCTAAGGCCTACCGTCCCGGCATGAAGGCTCTGGAAGAGCTGGGCATCGAGAGCCCGCTTCTGGATGCCGGGCTGACTAAGGCGCAGATTCGCGAGGTCTCCCGCGAGCTGGGACTGGCCAGCTGGGACCTGCCCTCCTGCTCCTGCCTGGCGACCCGCTTCCCCTATGGCACCCGCCTTACCAGCCAGGACCTGGCGCGGGTTGACGCCGCCGAGGACGTCCTGCGGGCCCAGGGCCTGTCCCAGGTCCGCGTCCGCGTGCACGGCGAGGTTGCCCGCATCGAGCTCCTCCCCCAGGAGATGCCCCTCCTCATGGAGCCCGAAAACCGCACGCAGGTAGCCTTCCGCCTGAGAGACCTGGGCTTTCCCTATGTGACCCTGGACCTGGATGGCTTTAGGTCGGGCTCCATGGACGCCCCGAGGGCCGGGTCCTAGCGGGGCAGGACGCTCACCATGGAGGGGTTGATGTCCGCGAGCTTGCGGGCCCCGCACATAATCATGGCGTCCTCGAGCTCCCCGCGCAGCCTCTCCAGCAAAAAGGCTATGCCCGCCTGACCCGCCCCGTAGGCCGCGGGGACGAAAGGCCGGCATATCAGGGTGGCATCGGCCCCCAGGGCAAGTGCGCGGAAGACGTCCACGCCCGACCTGATGCCGCCGTCGACAAAGACCTTGACCTGCGGGAACTCCTCGTGTATGGCGGCGGCTATCCCAGGCAGGACCTCGGCTGTGGCCGGGCATCCATCCAACACGCGCCCGCCGTGGTTGCTCACGACGATGGCGGCGGCCCCGGCTTGGGCGGCCTTGCGGGCGCCCGCCACGGTCATAACCCCCTTGACGATGAAGGGGGCCTGGGCCATCCGGACGATCTCGGCTAGGTCCTCGGGCGACTTGGGGCCGGCCGGCGGCACCTGGCCCTTGAGGAAGGGCAGGCCGGCCGCATCCACGTCCATGGCGATGGCAAAGGGCCTGCACGACCGGGCGGTCTCGAAACGCGTGGCAATCTTCTCCAGGCTCCAGGGCTTGACCGTGGGGACACCCCAGCCGTCGTTTTCGGCGATGGCTGCGCAGGACTGGTCCATGAGCTCGTTGGGGATGCCGTCGCCGGTAAAGGCCACGGTTCCCGCCTCCCGCGCCGCAGCAAGGCTCATGCGGTTGTAGGCCAGCGTGTCGATGCTGGGCCCGTAGTGACGGTTGACGTCGCCCACCGGGCCGACCATGACCGGCAGTGACAGGGTGCGGTCGAAGAGCCCCAGGCCCGTGTCCGCCGAGTCGCCCGCCACCAGAGCGTCCATGTTGAGGCGGACGTCCCGCCAAGCCTCGTAGTTTCGCCTGGCCCCGTCGCCCGACCCCTTGGCACCGGGCCCAGGTATCTGGTTGCCGCAGGCGCGGCCGTCACAGACCGGGCAGGCGTGGCAGTACCTGCCGATGAGGGGCCGGGCGGCCTGCATAATCTCGTCCCAACTCGTGGGGGTCGTCTTTGCCTGCGACTGCGCCTGCACCTGTGCCTGTGCCGCCACTCCGGTTTCTTCGTCCATGTCCGGCCCTCCCTTTCCCGGTGCCTTCTCCAAATGAAAAGCGCCCGCCCCATCGTGCGAGGTGGGACGGGCGCGAGGAGTCCAGGCTCCCGCTTACTTGCGCTGGCTGGTGACCAACTGGGTCAGCGTACGCACGACCTCGTCAATGGCCACGTCCTGGCGCTCGCCGGTCGCGCGGTCCTTGAGCTCCACCGTGCCCTGGGCCAGGCCCTTCTTGCCCAGGATGACCTGGTAGGGGAAGCCCATGAGGTCGTTGTCGGCAAATTTGACGCCCGGGCGCTCCTTACGGTCATCCAGCACGACCTCCACGCCGGCCTCGGCCAGGTCGGCCGCAATCCTCTCGGCTGCGGGTTGGATGCTCTCGTCGCCCACGGTGAGCGGGATGACCGCTACCTCGTAGGGGGCCACGCAAACAGGCCAGGCTATGCCGTTCTCGTCGTTGTGCTGCTCGATGACGGCTGCGACCATGCGGGAGACGCCGATGCCGTAGCAGCCCATGATGATGGGCTTATCCTGGCCGTCGGCGTCGGTAAAGGTAGCGCCCATGGCCTCGGAGTATTTGGTGCCCAGCTGGAACACCTGGCCACACTCGATGCCGCGGGCCGTGCGAAGGGGTCTACCGCACGTGGGACAGAGGTCGCCCTCCTGGGCGCTGGACAGGTCAAGCCAGGCGCTGACCTCGAAGTCGCGACCGGGGCAGGCGCCTGTGAAGTGGAAGCCGTCCTCGTTGGCGCCAACCAGCCAGGAGGTAGATTCCTTGAGGACAATATCCGCCACCACGCGGATGCCGGCGGGCAGGTTGACCGGGCCCATGGACCCCTTGTGCAGGCCGAGTTCCTTAATCTCATCGTCGGTCAAAAGGCGCCACCTGTCGCCGAAGGCATGCTCGGCCTTGACCTCGTTGAGCTCGTGGTCGCCAGGCAAAAGGACCACGACCGGCTTGCCCTCGGAGTCGAAGAGGGCAAGCGACTTGCGGGTGGCCGTCTCAGGGACGCCGAAGAAGCCGGCCACAGCCTCGATGGTCTTGGAGCCGGGGGTCTCCACCTTGTTGATAGCACCGGCGAAGGGGCCCTCCTCGACCTTGATGCCCACGGTTGCGGCTTCGATGTCGGCCGCGTAGCCACAGTCGCACCATACCAGCTCAGCCTCGCCGGCGTCGGCCAGGGCCATGTACTCGAGGCTGTCCGAGCCGCCAATCTGGCCGGTGTCGGCCGCCACGGGCAGGGCCTTGATGCCGCAGCGCTCGCACACGCGGGCGTAGGCGCCGCTCATGTCGTCGTAAATCTGCTGCAGGGACTCCTGGGAGGAGCTGAAGGAGTAGGCGTCCTTCATGATGAACTCGCGGCCGCGCATAAGACCGAAGCGGGGGCGGAGCTCGTCGCGGAACTTGGTCTGAATCTGGTAGAGGGTCACGGGGAGCTGCTTGTAGGAGTGCAGCTCGTTGCGGACCAGGTCGGTGATGGTCTCCTCATGGGTGGGGCCCAGGCAGAAGTCGCGCTCGTGGCGGTCCTTGATGCGCATGAGCTCGGGGCCGTACTTGTCCCAACGGCCCGACTCGTGCCAGAGCTCGGCCGGGGTCAGGATGGGCATGAGCATCTCCTGGGCGCCAATCCCGTCCATCTCCTCGCGCACGACCCTCTCAATCTTGCTGATGACGCGCCAAGCAAGCGGCAGGAAGCTGTAGAGGCCCGAGGCCGTCTTGCGGATCATACCGGCACGCAGCATGAGCCGGTGGCTGGCGAGCTCGGCCTCGGCCGGGTCCTCCTTGAGCGTGGGTGCGTAGAGGTTGGTCATCCTCATGTACGAGGGCTTCATGCGGGCGTCTTCCCTTCCTTGCGTCTCATGGCACCGCCTCGCCGCGCGTGTGTCGTGCACCGGGGCGTAAACCCTGATAGTGTAGACGAACGGCCCCTAGGCGCCGGCGCCGTTGCCGAAGCGCGACTCAATCTCTTGAAAGAGGGCGTCCACAATCCTGTCGGCGGTCGCCCGCGCCACAATCTTCCCGCCCACGAAGATGGAGCCGCCCCCGCGCCCGCAGGCCACGCCGATGTCGGCCCCGCGCGCCTCGCCTGGCCCATTGACCTCGCAGCCCATGACAGCCACGCTGATGGGCAGGCGCAGGTGGGACAGGCGCCGCTCCACCTCCTGGGCGATGGGAATCATGTCCACCTGGCAGCGGGCACAGGTGGGGCAGGACACTATCTCGGGCGAGAGGCGGCGCAGGCCCAGGGCGGCTAGGATTCCCCAGGCCACCGGAATCTCCTCCTCAGGCTTAGCCGTGAGCGAGACGCGCATGGTGTCGCCGATGCCCTCGGCCAGAAGGGTCCCCAAGCCGACCGAGCTCTTGATGGTCCCCTGCAGGGCCGTACCCGCCTCGGTCACGCCTATGTGGAGGGGGACCTGGGGCAGGGCCTGGGAGAGGCGCTCATAGGTCTCCACGGTCACCAGGACGTCATGGGCCTTGGCGGAAAGTACCAGGTCGGTGAAGCCCCGGTCCTCGAAGTGCCGGACAAAGGACACGGCCGAGGCCACGAGCTTGTCGGGCAGGGTCAGGTCCTCGCGGGCGTCCAGCTCACGGTCGATAGAGCCGGCGTTGACCCCCACCCTGATGGGGATGTGGCGCTCGCGGGCACAGTCGATGACAGCGTCCACCCGGTCCCAGGAGCCAATGTTGCCCGGGTTGATGCGCAGGGCCGCCGCCCCACGTTCGGCCGCCTCGATGGCTAGCCGGTAATCGAAGTGGATGTCGGCGATGATGGGCACCGGGCTCTTCGCGCAGAGCTCCGTGAAGCCGTCCAGGGCGCCAGCGTTGGGGATGGCCGCCCTCACCAGCTCGCAGCCGGCGTCCACAAGCCTGCCCGTCTGGGCGAGGGCCGCCGCCGGGTCGGCCGTGGGGGCCGTGAGCATGGACTGGACGCGGACAGGCGCCCCACCCCCGATGGTGACCCCGCCCACGCTCACCTGGCGCGTGTGCATCCTCGGCGCTGCATCGCCGCCCACCAGCGCGCTTGCTGCCATCGCAAACCCCTTTCAGACGGATGCGAGACCGCGCGGCCCCGCCATGACGAGCAGGTGTGGGAAAGGCCTGCCGGGACAGCCCTTAAGAGTAGAAACCGGACGCCACCCTGGTCAGGTCCAGACCCAGCATGACCACAAAGAGGAGCAGGAGCAAGGACATGCCCACGGTGGAGATGACCGCCTGCACCCTGAGGGACAGAGGCCGGCGGATGACGGCCTGGATTATCTCAATCAGGAGCTTGCCACCATCGAGCGGGGGCACGGGCAGAAGGTTCATCCAACCCAGGGAAAGGGACAGGGCCGCCGCCAAGGAGATGACGTCCCAGACGCCCGAGGCCGCCGCCTCCCCCGTGATAGCCACGATGCCCACGACGCCCGCGCTCTCCTGAAGGATCTCGGCCGTGTGGGTGGGCACCAGCAGCTGGGCCACCGCCTGGGCCGTGGCGCCCGCGTAGAGCAGGGAGGCCTCGACAGCCTGGGGCAAGTCCAGCAGGTAGGTGACCCCGTTGTACTCAACCCCGTGGACCATGAGGTACAGGGCCACGACGATGATGGCGAAGAGCAGGTTGGAGGCGATGCCGGCCACGAGCACTATGGCCCGCTTGACAACCCCCTTGCCCGCGTAGGTCCGGCTCACGTCCTGGGCCAGGAGGTCCTCGGGCGCCACGTCCCCCTGATAGGGCTGGCCCGCCACGTTGCCGCCTTGGGCCTTGGAGGCCACCTGGTTGCCTCTGTCGTAGACTGTGAGGCCCGCGGCATCGCGCGCGACCGTCCGGAAGTCTGTGGCCTCCCCCGCCCTGACCCGGCGGCCCTTCTCGGCGACCACCTCGATGGAGCCGAGGTCGGCCAAGGTGTCCAGCAAGAGGCCCGCCTCGTCCTCGTCGCAGTCCAAGACCCGGGCCAGTTCCCCCACAGTCAGGCTGCCGCGGGCGTTGACGATGGCCAGGACCAGGGGCAGGCGGTCGTCATGCCGGTAGGCCATGCCCGCGATGGACGTGTAGCCGCCCAGCAGGGCAAGCGTGATGCCGTAGCGGATGCCCGTGCGGGGGCTGCGGACCGAGGCCGAGGGGCCGAAGGGCAGGCCCATGAAGAGCTCGGTCACGCGCATGCCGCACAGGTGAGCCGCCAGGGCGTGGGCCGCCTCGTGGATGACCACAAGGAAGGAGAGCATGACGATGCAGACGAGAATCCCGGTGAGAGTCTGCATGCCCGGTGCCTATCGGGCCAGCCCGTGGACCACGCCCTCGGCGCGCTCACGGGCAAGCCTGTCCACGACCTCGAGGTTCTCGAGCGACTCGACCGGGTCGGGATTGAAGGTGTCCAGGGTCTTTGCCACGACGACCGGGATGTCCGTGTAGCCAACCCGCCCACAGAGGAAGGCGGCCACGGCGACCTCGTCGGCCGCGTTCATGGCGCAGGGCAGGATTCCCCCTTGCTGGCCGGCCTCCAGGGCGATGCGCAGGCAGGGGAAGGTGTTGGCGTCGGGGTCGGCGAAGTCGACGCGGCCCAGGGACGGCCAGTCGGTCGGCGTGGCGGGGGCCTCCCAGCGGTCGGGGAAGGACAGGGCGTACTGGATGGGCACCCTCATGTCCGCGGCCCCCAGATGGGCGATGACCGTCCCGTCCGAGAACTCCACCATAGAGTGGACGGCGCTCTGGCGCTGCACGACGGGACGGATGTCCTCGTAGGGCATGGCAAAGAGGTGGTGGGCCTCTATGACCTCGAGCCCCTTGTTCATGAGGGTGGAAGAGTCGATGGTGATGCGCTTGCCCATATTCCAGTTGGGATGGGCCAGGGCCTCGTCGGGCGTGACGTCGGCCAGCTGGTCGGCGCCCCAGCCGAAGAAGGGGCCACCCGAAGCGGTGAGCCAGACACGGGCCACCTGCCAGGGGTCGGACCCCAGCATGCACTGGAAGATAGCCGAGTGCTCGGAGTCGACCGGCAACAGGGTCCCCGGGCTGGCCTGGGGCATGAGCAGGTCGCCGGCAGCCACCAGCGACTCTTTGTTGGCTAGGGCCAGGACCCGGCCGGCCGCAAGGGCGGAGGCACTGGCCCGCATACCCGCAAAACCAGACAGGGCGTTGAGCACGCAGTCGCAGTCCACGCATGCGGGCAGGTCGTTCACGGCCTGGGAGCCAAAGAGGACTCGAACCCCCTGGGGCAGGTCGGCCAGGGCCGGGTCGTCCTTGCAGCCTGTTTGGGCGATTGCGACGGTCTTGATGGTGGGGAACTCGCGCGCCAGGTCGACCAAGGCCCGCACCGACCGGCCCGCTGCCACGGCCACCAGCCGGACCTTGTCCTTGTTCCTGCGGACCACGTCTACCGTCTGGCGGCCGATGGACCCGGTGGCCCCCAAAAGGACCAGGCGGGTGACCTCGGGCCGGCGGAAAGCCGCACCTTGAGCGGGCACAACGCCGCGCGATTGCTTTTCCTGCGTCATGCAATCACTCCCGTCAGGCGGAGGATGAAGTAGGCGGTCACCGAGACAAAGAGCATGGAGTCGGACCGGTCGAGCAGGCCGCCGTGACCGGGCATGATAGTCCCGGAGTCCTTGACGCCCGCCCCGCGCTTGATGCGCGACTCCATAAGGTCGCCCACGACACCGGTCACGCCGCAACACAGGCCGGTCATGAGGGCAACTCCCCAGCCCATGCCCGCCTCAGGGAAGAAGAGGGGCATGAGGGCCCACACTAAGACCGAGCCCAGAATCCCGCCGAAGAAACCCTCCCAGCTCTTCTTTGGCGAAATCTTGGGAACCATGCGGTGCCGGCCGAAACGCGAGCCCACCAGATAGGCAAAGGAGTCGTTGACCCAGACGCTCACCATGACGGCCAAGGTGAGCAAGGTGGTCCCCGAGGCGGGGACGTTGGCTTTGCGGATAAGGACGATGGTGCAGAGCATGAGGCTTGTGTAGAGGACGCCGAAGATGGTGATGGCGATGTCCGTGAGCCTGACACGTAGGTTCATGACATACCAGATGCCCAGCACAAGCAGCATGACGAAGATGACGGCGATGAGGTAGACCGGGTTGCTGAGGGCGATGAAGGGCAGGGCCGCCGCGAACAAGAGGCCCACAGGCTGGTTGGGCAGCTTGGCGTCGGCCCTCATGAGCTGGTAGAACTCCCAGCAGGTGATGATGGCTGTGATGGACATGAGCAGGGCCGTGGTCTTGGGGCCCACAAGAAGGGCACCCACGTTGAGAGCCACGTAAATCGCACCGGAGACTATGCGCGTGCCCAGCGAGGCCAGCTTCTTGGGTCGGGCGGCCTCCTCAAAGACTGCCCTCTCCTTGTCAGCATCGGGCCGCTCGGGGGCGGGACCCTCCGTGACAGCCTCCTCCTGCCAGCCTTTCTTCCTCTCGTCCTCGCCGGTGTCACTCATCGTCAACAGCTCCGTATCGGCGATGGCGTATCTGGAAGTCGGCTATGGCGTCGAGCAGGTCCCACTTGCTGTAGTCGGGCCACAGGATGTCGGAGAAGCTGAACTCGGTGTAGGAAAGCTGCCAGAGGAGGAAGTTGGAGATGCGCTTCTCCCCCGAGGTGCGAATCAGCAGGTCGGGGTCGGGCAGGCAGGAGGTGTCCAGCTCGTCTGCCAACAGGTCGGGCGTAATCTGGCCGACGCTAATCTCACCCCGCTCCACCCGCCTGGCCAGGTTGGCGGCGGCCCGGGCAATCTCGTCCCGGCTGCCGTAGTTCACGGCCACGGCTAGGGTGAGGCCGGTGTGTCCGGCTGTCTGAGCTAGGCCGTGCAAAAAGGTGTCGCGGGTCTCGAAGGGCAAGCTGGTCATGTCGCCCAGGTACTTTAGCCGGACGTTCTCACGGTCCATGAGAGGCAGCTCGTCGATGAGGGTGGAGGCGAACAGGCTCATGAGCAGGTCCACCTCTTCCTGGGGTCTTTTCCAGTTCTCGGTGGAGAAGGCGTAGACCGTGAGCACCTCGACGCCCAGCCTGACGCAGGCGGTGATGACCTCGCGCAGAGCCTTCACCCCCGCGGCATGGCCATATCCTCGCTCGAGCCCGCGCTTCTCGGCCCAGCGCCCGTTGCCGTCCATGATCACGGCTATGTGGCGCGGGATGCGCGCGAGGTCGATGCTCTCTAGACTCGCGTGCCCCTCGGGAGGGCCGGCAAAGTAGGCTACGAGGGCATCGTGGTCCCTAACAGCCACTTAGACCTCCATGACCTCGGACTCCTTGGCCTTCAGAATCTGGTCAACCTTGGCGATGTGCTCGTCGGTGAGCTTCTGGATGTCGGATTTGCCGCGGTTGGCGTCGTCCTCGGCCATGTCCCCGTCCTTGCTGGCCCGCTCGTAGCGGCTGTTGGCGTCGCGGCGGGCGTTGCGGATTGAGACGCGGGTCTGCTCGGCGATTTCGCGGCACTGCTTGACCAGCTCGCGGCGGCCTTCCTCAGAGGGGGCCGGGAAGGGCAGGCGGATGACGATGCCGTCGTTGGCAGGCGTGATGCCCAGGTCGGAAGCCATGATGGCTCGCTCAATGTCGCGCAGGCTCTTTTTGTCCCAGGGGTCGATGACCAGGCTGTGGCCGTCGGTGGCCTTGATGCCGGCGACCTGGGTGATGGGTGTGGGCACGCCGTAGTAGTCAATCTTGAGGTCGGACAGGACAGCGGGGTTCGCCCGCCCGGTGCGCACCTTGCCAAAGTCGGCCTTCATGGCCGCGATGGCCTTCTCCATGTGCTCAGCAGCCTCTTGCTGGATCTCGTCACTCATTGCTGGCGTCCTCTCTGTAAACGACCGTGCCGACGTCCTCGCCTTTCAGGGCACGGTCGATGTTGCCGTCGACCTCCATGTTGAACACAATGATGGGCATGCTGTTGTCGTTGCACAGCGTGATGGCCGTGGAGTCCATGACGCTGAGCTCGCGGGTGATGACGTCCATATAGGTGATGCGGTCAAAGCGCTTGGCGTCCTGGAACTTGACCGGGTCTTTGTCGTAGATGCCGTCGACCTTGGTGGCCTTGAGCAGGACCTCGGCGCCAATCTCGCAAGCACGTAGGGCCGCTGTGGTGTCGGTCGTGAAGTAGGGGTTTCCCGTGCCGGCGGCGAAGATGACGACGCGGCCCTTCTCAAGGTGGGCGATGGCGCGGCGACGGATGTAGGTCTCGCAGACTGACTGCATCTCGATGGCTGACATGACGCGGCAGACCATGCCGTCGCGCTCGAAGGCGTCCTGAAGGGCCAAGGCGTTCATGACCGTGGCCAGCATGCCAATGTAGTCTGCCTGGGCACGCTCCATGCCGTTGGCCGAGCCAGCCAGGCCGCGGAAGATGTTACCGCCGCCCACGGTGATGGCAACCTGCACCCCCTGACGGGCCACGTGGGAAATCTCGTCGGCGATGCGGCTGGCGACCTCGGGGTCAATCCCGTAGCCGCGGTTACCCATAAGGGCCTCGCCTGAGAGTTTGATGAGCACGCGCTTGTACTGGTAATCGCCCATGAGCATCCACCTTTCGCCCTTGCGGCGTCATAACCGATGTCCACAATTCCGTTTGATTCTAGCAGACTGCACGGGGATGGGGGCTACAGCTCCCGATTCGGCTGCCAGAGATTGCCCGGGTCACGCCGAGCTCACAAAAAAGGGCGCCACCGAAGTGACGCCCTTTTGTGCAGAACAAAGATACAAGTCAGAACCCTACTCGGCGTCACCCAGGCCGAAGCAGAAGAAGCCCTTGACCGTAATCTTGTCGTCGACCGACTTCTCGGCAGCCGCGATGTACTGCTCGATGGACTGCTCGGGGTTCTTGACAAACTGCTGGGCAAGCAGTGTGTTCTCCTTGAAGTATTTCTCCAGGGAGCCGTTGACAATCTTCTCCTGGATGTTCTCGGGCTTGCCGGACTCGGCGGCCTGGGCGCGGTAAATCGACAGCTCGTGGTCGATGACCTCTTGGGGCACACTCTCGCGGGAGACCGCCACGGGGTGGGCGGCAGCGACCTGCATGGCCACGTCGTGGGCCACGGTCTTGAACTCCTCGTTGGCGCGGGTCTCAGCCTTGCCCAGACCGAACTGGACGAGGACGCCAATCTTGCCGCCCATGTGGATGTAGGAGGCCACATAGCCATCGGTGGAGGCGAAGCGGGCGAAACGGGCGAGGGTCATGTTCTCGCCCATGTTGTGGATGCCCTCGGCGATGAGGTCGGCGACTGTGGTGCCCTCAACCTGGGCAGCCTTGAGAGCCTCGAGGTCGGCGGGGTCGCTCTCAGCGGCGGCCTTGGCAATCTTGGTGACGAGTTCCTTGTAGGCGGCGGTGCCGCTCACGAAGTCGGTCTCGCACTTGAGCTCGGCGATGGCGCCAACGGTTCCCTCGTCGTTGACGTAGGCCATGATGGCACCCTCGTTGGTGGCGCGGCCGGCCTTCTTGACGACCTTGGCGGCACCCATCTTACGTAGGATGTCGACGGCGGCGTCGATGTCGCCGTCAGCCTCGACAAGGGCCTTCTTGCACTCCATCATGGGCGAGTTGGTCATCTCGCGGAGCTGCTTAACGAGGGCGGCGGTGATTTGAGCCATGCTCTTACCTTTCTGTCGGACCTTGCGGACGACGTGCAGTTACAAAGTGCGCTACTCGGCCTTCGTAGCCTCTGCCTCGGCCTCAGCCTTGCCCTGGGCCAAAACCTCCTGGAGGGTCATGGCGCGGGGTTTGTCCTCGGTTGCGGGGGCGGGGGCCTCCTCGACCTTGGGGGCCTCCTCGGCCTTGGGGGCAGCCATCTCCTCGGCGGTGATTTCGGTGGCACCCTTGCCGGCCAGGATGGCGTCGGCGATGATGGAGGTCATGAGGTTGATGGAGCGGATAGCGTCGTCGTTGGCAGGAATGCCGTACTCGACCACGTCGGGGTCGGAGTTGGTGTCGATGAGGGCGACGACCGGGATGTGCAGGCGGTTGGCCTCGCGGATGGCAATCTCCTCGCGGCGGGTGTCGACGACGAACATGGCCTTGGGCAGAACGGTCATCTTGCGGATGCCGTCGAGGTTGGCCTGGAGCTTCTCCAGCTCCTTGGTGAGGATGGCCTGCTCCTTCTTGGGCAGGGTGTCCATGCGGCCGTCGGCCTTCATGGCCTCGAGCTCCTCCATGCGGGCGACGCGGGAGCGGATGGTCACGAAGTTGGTGAGCATGCCACCCAGCCAGCGGTTAGCGATGTAGGGCTGGCCGCAGCGCTTGGCCTCTGTGACGATGGCCTCCTGGGCCTGCTTCTTGGTGCCGACGAAGAGGACCTCGCCGCCCTTGGAGGCGGTCTCGGCCAGGAAGGAGTAGGCGGCGTCGGCGTTGATGATGGTCTGCTTGAGGTCGAGGATGTAGATGCCGTTGCGCTCGCCGAAGATGTAGGGCTTCATCTTGGGGCACCAACGACGGGTCTGGTGGCCGAAGTGGACACCGGCCTCGAGGAGCGTGTCGATAGTAATCTGCTGTGCCATGGTGCAAACCTCCGTTTGGTTCGGCTTCCGCGCGATGTCATCCCCCGGCCCGCAACCCGGTCGCCCGGGCACCATGCGGCAGGGTCGTCGCGCGTGATTGATGGGTGCTGCCTAAAAGACAGCCGGTCGATTATAGCCAATTTGGAGCGTTTCCTGCGGCTTGGGCAGGCAAGTGCGCTCCCGCGGATGCCTGTGGCCACAGTCTCTCCACGAAAGGAGGTCCTGTCCTCCAAAGACGCAGGCCGGCTCGGCGCACACGAAAGCCTCTGCCCTGCCCTCACTCCCCCCGCGGGTGGGCCTGGCGGGCGGCCTCCTGCAGGCGCTCGGGCGTGAGATGGGTGTAAATCTGGGTCGTGGACAGGCTGGCGTGGCCCAGCATCTCCTGGACGCTGCGCAGGTCGGCCCCGCCGGCGAGGACGTCGGTGGCAAAGGTGTGGCGCATGGCGTGGGGCGAGGCGTCGGCGCGAAGGCCTGCCGCCCGGGCCAGCTTGTAGAAGCGCTTTCGGGCGTCGTCTGTACTCATACGCAGACCATGGGCCGTGAGGAAGAGGGCCCTCTCGCTTTTGCGGCCGTCGTCGGGCCCCTTTCGGCGGGCAGCCAGGACGGGGCGGGCGTCACGCACGTAGGCGGCCACGGCGTCCAGCGCTGCCTTGTAGAGAGGAACGATTCGGGTCTTGCCGCCCTTGCCGAAGAGGATGACCTGGGCCCGGCCTTGGTCGACGTCGCCCAGGTCTAGGGCCACCAGCTCAGCTATACGGCAGCCGCAGGCGTAGGAGAGCTCCAGCATGGCCTGGTCGCGCTGGCCCAGAGGCGTCCCTAAGTCGCTCACCGAGAGGAGCCGGTCCATGTCGGATGAGTCGATGACGGCGGGCAGGTGTCGGCCGATTTTAGGGCTGCTGAGGGAGTCGGCGGGGTTGGAGGTTACCTTTTCCTGCCGCACCAGCCAGGCAAAGAAGGCCCGGATGGATGAGAGTTCCCGGCTCATGGTGGTGTGGGCCGCGCCCTGCTGCGACCGGGAGGCCAGATAGCGGCGCAGGTCAGTCCGGGAGGCGCTCAGGGCGTCCATGCCCTGCCGATCGGCCCAGGCCACAAACTGCGCAACATCGCCAGCGTAGGCCCGCACGGTGTGCTGAGAGAGTCCCCGAGCGAAGGTCAGGTAGTCGAGGAATTCGGCCCGCTCCTGGGCCAAGGACGCCCCGTCATCAAAGGGGTTGGGGACCTCGACCGTGGCTGCGGTGGGCATGACCTAAGCCTCCCCTGCCGCGATGCCCGCAAGCTGGCCGTTGCGCGCGACCCAGGCTTTGAGGTCGGCCAAGGCGCGGTCGGCGTAGGCGGCGTAGCGGTCGCGCTTGCCCATCCTCTTATCGGTCTTAAGCGGGGGCACCAGGCCGAAGTTGGCATGCATGGGCTGGTAGTCCTGGGTCCCAGGGTCGGTGGCGTAGGCGATGAGCGCCCCCAAGGCAGAAGTCGTGGGCAGGGCGGGAAGCTCCTGGCCCCTTTGGCGGGCATAGACGTTCATAGCCGCAAAGAGGCCCGTCGCCATTGCCTCCACGTAGCCCTCGGTCCCCGTGATTTGACCGGCGAAGCGCACCCGCTCCTCGCCCGGAAGGGCAAAGGTCCGGTCCAGACAATGGGGGGCGTCCACAAAGGTGTTGCGGTGCATGACCCCGTAGCGGAAGAACTCGGCGCCCTTCAGGCCCGGAATCATGGAAAAGACCCGCTTTTGCTCGCCAAAGGTGAGGTTGGTCTGGAAGCCCACCAGGTTGTAGGCACTGGCCTGCCGATTCTCGGCTCTCAGCTGCACGACGGCCCAGGGGCGCCGCCCCGTGCGGGGGTCGGTGATACCCACGGGCTTCAGGGCCCCGAAGCGCAGGGCGTCGTGGCCGGTGCGGGCCACCTCCTCCACCGGCTGGCAGGCCTGGAAGAGGTCCCGGCGCTCAAAGTCGCGCAGGACCACCCGCTGGGCTGCCACCAGCTCGTCGACGAAGGCGTCGTATTCCTCTCGGCTCATGGGAGCGTTGAGGTAGTCGGCCCCCTCGCCTCGCTCGTAGCGCGACTGGGCGAAGAGGATGCCCCTGTCCAGGCTGGCTGCCTCCACGATGGGGGCCGCCGCGTCGAAGAAATGCAGGCTCTTGCCCCCGCAGCGCCCCGACACCGCAGCGGCCAGGTCGTCAGCGCACAGGGGGCCGGCGGCTATGACCACTTCGCCCTCCCCTGGAATCTCACGGACCTCCGCCCGCTCGACCTCAATGAGGGGGCTCTGGGCGATGCGCTGGCCCACCAGCTCGGAAAAGACGTCGCGGTCGACCGCCAGGGCCCCGCCCGCCGGGACCGCCGCCTGACGGGCCAAGGGAAGCAGGTTGCAACCCAGCAGGTCCAGCTCGCTCTTGAGCAGGCCAGCTGCCGAGTCGGGCCGGGTGGACTTGAGCGAGTTGGAGCAGACAAGCTCGGCGAAGCCTGCGCCCGTGTGGGCCGCCGTGAGCTTGCCGGGTCGCATCTCCACCAGGGTGACCGGCAGACCGCGGGCTGCCAGGGCCAAGGCGCACTCGCTGCCGGAGATGCCGCCGCCGATGACGTGCACGCGCCCCTGCCTGCCTTTGTTGTCCGCGCTTCCAGCCACGTCCGCTCCTCCCGCCCCCGGCAACCCGCCGGCAAGGGTCTCTGTCTCCCATCGATTGTACAAGGGTAGCGCCGGGCTTAGCTCACGCGATGGAGAAAATAGGCCTCGGTGGGCGAGTACCTGCCGTCGGCCAGGCGCCGCACCAGCCCGAGCACCTCCAGCTCGCCCAGATGGCGCATGAGCTCGCCTGCCGACAGGCGGGCACTTCTGGCCAGGGCGCCGGGCAGCTCCGGAGAGGCCTCGAGTATGCGCAGGAGCCGCTCGCCCACCTCACCCGTGCCGGCGCCGGCATAACCCGGCCCGGTCTGGGACCGCGGGCTCACCAGGCGGCCGAAGGTACGGCCCAGGGCCACCTCCAGGCAGGCCCGGTCCCAGACGGGCATGAAGGTAGAGCTCTGGCCCAGCAGGTAATTCGAGCCCCGCGAGTTGGGGGAGAAGACCGAACCTGGGAAGACCAACACCTCCCTGCCGGCGGCCTCGGCCGCCTCGGCGGTTGAAAAGGTACCCGAGGGCATACCCGCCTCGCAGATGACCAGGGCTCTGGCCAGACCGGCGATGACAGGGTTTCGCCTGACGAAGGACCAGCCCACCGGCGGCGCCCCCCAAGGCTGCAGGGAGACGACGGCTCCGTCGCGAGTCAGGATGTCCTCGAGCAGGCCCGCGCTGCTGGCCGGGTAGACCACGTCGGCACCGCCCCCCAGCACGGCCACCGAGCTTACACCCCCGTCCACGGCCTCGCGCTGGGCGGTCTGGTCGCAGCCGATGGCCGCCCCTGAGACCACCTGGATGCGCAGGTCTGCGGCGCAGGTGGCGGCCATGCGTGCGCAGGCCAGCCCGTAGGGGGTGGCCTTGCGGGCCCCGATGATGGCAATGCTGGGACGCAGGAGGGCCTCGGGGTTGCCCAGGACGTAGAGCTGCCGGGGCGGGTCCTCCACCTCCAAGAGGCCGGGCGGATAGGCGTCGCTGCCCCGCTCTATGATTGTCCGCCTTCCCTCGAGCTTGCGGTAGGTCATGCGACCACGCTCCTGTCACGGTAGGCGAGTGCCTCGAGGAGGTGGTCTGCCAGGACCTCCTCGGACTGCTCGACGTCGGCCACGGCCCGGGCAACCCTGATGGCCGAAGTGATTCCCCGGGCGGACAGGGCGCTGGCCCCCGCCGCCTGCTCCAGGGCCCGCCGGGCATCGGGCGCCATGCGGGCCTGCGCCACGCTGCGGGCTATGTGGGCCCTCTCGTCCCGCTCGCCCGCCGAATTGGCCTCGCCCATGTGGGCCTGCCGCCAACCGGCAAGCTCGCGGGCGGCACAGACCTGGTCCCGCATCTTGTCCGAGCCCGTGCCGGCCCCCCTGCCCATCATCTCGTCAATGGTAGGGCGCTCAAGCTGGCAGATGAGGTCGATGCGGTCGGCCAAGGGGCCTGTGAGCTTGGACCGGTATGAGGCTATGGCCGTGGGCGAGCAGGTGCAGCTCGCCAGCTTGTCGCCCAGATGGCCGCAGGGGCAGGGGTTGGAAGCGGCAATGAGCTGGAAGCGGCAGGGGAACTCGTAGGTCCCCTCCACCCGCGTCACGCGCACGCACCGCTCCTCCATAGGCTGGCGCAGCATTTGCAGGGTCGAGCGGGGGAACTCGCCCAGCTCGTCCAAAAAGAGGACCCCGTTGTGGGCCAGCGATATCTCCCCGGGCGTCACGGGCCGCCCGCCGCCGATGAGCCCCGCCGAACTGGCTGAATGGTGGGGTGCGCGGAAGGGCCGCAACCCCGCCTCCACCCTCGCGTCCGAGACGCTGGCAACCGACTGGATGAGCACGGTCTCAAACGTCTCCTGCTCGTCCATGGGCGGCAGGATGGAGGGCATGCAGCGGGCCAGCATGGTCTTGCCTACGCCGGGCGGCCCAATCATGAGGGCCCCCAGCCCTCCCGCCGCTGCCACGACCAGGGCCCGCTTGGCCACCTCCTGGCCGGCCACATCGGAAAAGTCGGGCTCCGTGGGCGGCTCGCGGGGCGCCCCATCCTCCCCCAGGGGCGCCCCGGCCCGCTCCACGCCCGCCTTGAGCTGGGCCAGGGTCTCCACAAAACGGCCTTCTAAGGATACGCCGCCCCGCCTGGTCAGGTGGGCCCGGGGGCCGATTAGGCGCAGGCCCAGGCGGCTGGCCAGATCTGCATAGGCCAAAGCCCCGCGCACAGGCCTCACCTCCCCTGACAATGAGAGCTCGCCCACGATGAGGGACCTGTCCAGACCCTCGAGAGGAACCTGGCCCGTGGCAGCAAGGATGGCAACGGCTATGGGCAGGTCGAAGGCCGTGCCCGTCTTGTGCACCTCGCTGGGAGACAGGTTGACCGTCACGGACTCGCGCGGGACCGTGAACCCGGCCGCCCTCATGGCGCAGCGCACCCGCGAGCGGGACTCCACTACAGAGGCGTCCGGCCGGCCCACGATGGCGATGCCCGGAAGCCCGCCCGAGATGCTGACCTCCACCTGCACAGGCTGGGCCTCGATGCCCCAGATCATGGCGGTGGTGAGGGAAAAGGTCGGCCGCGTCATGACTGCCACGAGAAGGCGTTGAGGATGTGATGCATGTGGGCCATGCCCGGCCGTATCACGCTGACCGCGCAAACGTCACAGCGGATGCGACGCACATCATCGTTGCGCATGAGGTAGGCTAGGGCCATCTTCCGGTAGCGCTCCTGCTTGCGGGCGTCCACCGCCTCCTCGGGCTCGGCCTCCCCTCCCCGGCGGGCCTTGACCTCAACCAGCACGGTCTCGCCGGCGTCCTCGGCAACGATGTCGACCTCGCCATAGGAAGACCGCCAGTTGCGTATGACCACCTTGTAGCCGTGGTCGACCAGATAGCGGGCCGTGAGCTCCTCGCCGAGGATGCCGAGGTCGTGAGGGTTGTCAGGGTCGAGGCGCATAAGGATGTCGTTCTCCCCCACCTCCTCGCGGTCCTTCCCTTCCTCCCAGTCGGGCTCCCGGGGGTCGCAGACCTTGGGGACAAGGAGCGGGTCCGCGCTATGGCAGGCGGTAACCTCGCCACCCCGCCTGCCTATCCGGTCGGTCCCATCCACCTGGTCAGGGCCGTCCGTTGCCAACAACTGGCCCGCATCCGTGCCGGTGATTCTGTCGACTGCCTCCATGGCATCTCCTTTCTCGGGAAAACGTTTCCGAGATGATGCGCCGTGGGGCACAGGCCAAATCTGACAAAAGGGGGAAATCCCGCCTGAAAAAAAGCAGCCTGACAAAAACGCTGTCAGGCTGGTGTGAGGTTGGATTGAGTCCCAGCAAATACGCAGCTAGATGCCTCTATTCGCACGCAAGCTGACACACAGCCTGCCGCGTTTGCCCAAGCGCTAGCCCTGGGAGGTCAGGAAGTTCTGGCAGAAGCTGGCCCGATGGAAGGGGGTGAGGCCCCGTTCGCGGATGGCGGCGATATGGTCGGGCGAGGCATAGCCCTTTGACTCGGCGAGGAAGTAGCCGGGGTAGCTGGCATCGGCCTGGATCATGAGGGCGTCTCGGGTGACCTTGGCCACGATGGAGGCGGCGGCTATGCAGGCTACGGTCCCGTCGCCGTGGACGACAGTCTGCTCGCGGGGATGGACGTGGACGGGCATGCCGTCGATGAGCACGCTATCCGGCTCCACACCCGCATCGGCGATAGCCCTGGTCATGGCCACGCGCAGGGAGGCAGCCATGCCGCAGGCGTCAATGTCGGCTGGCTCGACCCAGCCAAAGCCGATGGCCGTGGCCACCTGGGCAATCTGAGCGGCCAGCTCCTCGCGGCGGGCGGGGGTCAGCTTCTTTGAGTCGTCGATGCCCCAGACCTCCGGCCGGTCGGGCAGGGCCACCGCGGCCACCAGCAGGGGCCCGGCAACCGACCCCCTGCCGACCTCGTCGAGACCCAGGACTAGGCCTGGTCCCCCAAGCTGGCGCATGTGGTCGTAGAGGTCGTCGGTGTGGTCGCGCACGCGCCTCTCACGCTCATAACGGCGGTCGAGGCCCTTGGCCAAATCCCTGACCGATGACCTGCAATCGACGCGCAGGGCCTGCGCCAGCGCCGGCATGTCCTCGAAGGAGCAGGCAGAGCAAGCCTGGCGCAGCTCAGAGGCACTCATTGCCTGGGTGTCCCGCGCATCCCAACCCTCGCCCTGGACCAAAGCCTGCCTCCTTCAAGGCCTTCGGCGCGCCCTGCCCTGGCGCGCCGCCTAATATACGCCGCCCACTATATATAGATACGAAAAAAGGGCGCCGCCCAAAGACGACGCCCCATATGGCCTGGGAAAAGGACTAGCGGACCTCGCGCAGGCGGGCGGCCTTGCCCACCTTGTTGCGCAGGTAGTAGAGCTTGGCGCGACGGACATGGCCGTGACGCACGACCTCGAGCTTGGCAATCTTGGGCGAGTGGAGCGGGAACGTGCGCTCGACGCCCACGCCGAAGGAAATCTTGCGAACCGTGAAGGTCTCGCGCGAAGAACCGCCGGACATACGAATCACGTCGCCCTGGAAAATCTGGATGCGCTCGCGGTCGCCTTCCTTGATGCGGTAGTGAACCTTGACGTTATCGCCAACCCTGACCTGAGGGAGGTCCTCACGAATCTGCTGACGCTCAATCGCGCGAATATAATCCATCTTCTGATTCCATTTCCTAACAGTCGCGCCCAATAGACGCGAGGCACCCAACAGCACAACAGTAGCAGAGTATACGCAAATCAAAGCGTCTCAGGCAAGTCGTCCGAAGGTCCCACATGCGAAATATGGCGAATCTCCCATAACAAGCACAACGAACAGAGGCATTCCATTTGAGACCACCCGCTATGTGGTAGCCTAGCACTGAACGTTTCTATGTTTGAATTCCACGCCAGGAGGAATGATGGGTGACGACCGCGTAACCCCCCGTGACCAGATACAGCGTCCAGAGCGCATCGCAACCCGTAAGACCGCTTCGCGTCAGCGCACCGGCTCGGCCTATGAGGACGGGGGCCAGGCCCGTGCCAAGCGTTCTCCCCTCGACTCGGTGCGTTCCGCCGCGAGCAGCGTGTCTTCGTCGGTGGGCAACCGGGTCTCCCGTGTGCGCGGCTCCTCGTCTTCCGCATCCGGCTCCCGCACCGCCCGCACCAGCGCCCGCACCGCCCGTACGGTCGCCGGCCAGCCCGCCGCAAGCGGCTCCGACTACCTGGGCGAGGGCCCCAGCTGCAAGCGCTGTGGCCGCCCGGTCGACCCCTCCCAGACCCGCTGCCCCCACTGCGGAGCCTTTGTGCGGCCTCCCTACAAGAACCCGGTCCTCATCGGCGCCCTGGCGATTATCGTGGTCCTGATTGTCGTCTTCTGCATCCTCATCAACTCCTGCAGCTCTGCCCCCCAGGCTGGCGAGGAGCCCACACCTCAGGTGACGGCTACCGAGGCCTCCACCAACGAGCTCCAGACCACTCTCGACAACGCCCGTCAATACCTGTCGGACAACGCCACTGGCCACGTCTACACCGCTGCTAGCATCCAGGACCTCGAGGCTGCCACCAGCGCGGCCCAGGCCCTGCTGACCTCCCAGAACTACTCCACCGAGGAGGCCGAGGCGGCCACCCAGGCCATCAACGACTCAATGAACAGTCTGGTCATCCTGACCTCCTTCAGCCTGCTCACCGACCCCTGGTATGACCCGCTCATGGCCGACATCGACAGCTACATGGGCCAGCAGATTAGCATGAGCGGCATCATCCAGACCATCACGACTTCTGACAACATGGCCACGGCCCTCGTCTTCATCTCCGGCGATGAGTACTGCCCCGTCTTTGTCCAGTACGGCAGTCTCACGGCCGTCGACACCGGCATCGTTGAGGGCAGCTCAATCCGCTTTGGCGGCACGGTCACCAGCACCCTGTCCTACACCCTGCCCGACGGCAACAGCCTGAACGCCCCCTACGTCGTGGCTGACTACCTCTACCTGACCGAGGAGATTTAGGCCGAGTAGCCTGGCGGCGCGCCCGCGGCAAGGACCCCCGCGGCCCGGCTTTGGGTCCCATAGGCTTTACCAGGGCGGATGCCTGCGTCAGCTCAGATGCCGCGGGTATCCGCCCAGTTCTTTGGCACGGTCAGGCCCTGAAAGGTCCGCACGGCGTAGCGGTCGGTCATGCCGGAGATGAAGTCGGCCACGCGCACTTCCAAGGGGTCTGCCTCCTGGGTGCGGTACTCGGCTGGAATCCGGTCGGGGTGCTCGCTGTAATACGTGTAGAGCCACTGGACCAGGCGGTTGGCCTTGGGCTCCTCCCCCTTGGCATCCGAGCGGGTGTAGACCCGGTCGAAGAGGAAGGCCCTCAGCTCCATGAGGGCGTCCCAGACCTGCTCGTCCATGACGATGTCGCCCGCCTGAGACGAGGCCGAAACGCAGCTTCTCACCAGGGTCGATATGCGCTGTGATGAGCCGAGGCCCAGCAGCTCATGGGTGGAGGCGGGCAGGTCATCCTCGGTCAGGAGGCGGGCCCGGATGGCGTCGTCGATGTCGTGGTTGACGTAGGCGATGCGGTCGGCTACGGCCACGACCCGTCCTTCCAGGGTGGACGCCCGCTGGGGCCCCGTGTGGTGGACGATGCCGTCGACGACCTCGCGGGTCAGGTTGAGCCCCCGCCCCTCCTTCTCGAGCACGTCCACGACCCGGCCCGACTGGACGTTGTGGCGGAAGAGCCGCTCTCCCGCCGCATACTGGTCCAGCCTGCCCAGCCGGCAAGCCATGCCGTGGGAGATGGCGTCCTCGCCCGTGTGGCCGAAGGGGGTATGGCCCAGGTCATGGCCTAGGGCGATGGCCTCGGTCAGGTCCTCGTTGAGGCAGAGCTCCCGGGAGATGGAGCGGGCAATCTGGGAGACCTCGAGGGTGTGGGTGAGCCGGGTTCGGTAGTGGTCGCCCTCGGGTGAAAGGAAGACCTGGGTCTTGTGCATGAGCCGGCGGAAGGCCTTGCAGTGGAGGATGCGGTCCCGGTCGCGCTGGTAGCACGTGCGCCAGGGATCCGGCTCCTCAGGGTGCAGCCGCCCTGCCGAGTCGGCCGAGTGAGCCGCCTCAGGGCACAGGGTTGCCTGCTCCATGGCCTCGAAGTCCTTGCATGTCCGCGTCCTCATTTGTTCTCCGCTCCGTCCACCTCAGATGCACGTGGGATGCCTGGGCCCGTCCCGCCTCCGCTCGGCTGCGCGCCACCATGGGGCGGCGGCCGGCCTGCAAAAAGGGGAAGGGCCGCGCCTTGCGGTCCTTCCCCTCATGATAGCGCGTATGAGCAGCCCCGATGGCCTTTTGGGCCTGAGGGCGGTCGCAGTCTTACTTGCGCTCGGCCCGCAGGGTGGCCTGGGCGGCAGCCAGACGGGCGACCGGGACCCGGTAGGGCGAGCAGGACACGTAGTCAAGCCCAATCCCATAGAACTTGTTGATGGACTCGGGGTCGCCGCCGTGCTCGCCGCAGACGCCGATGTCCAGCCTGGGGTTGGTGGCGCGACCCTGCTCGGTGGCATATCTGACCAGCTTGCACACGCCGTCGTCCACCGTCTCGAAGGGGTTGCGCTTGAAGATCTTCTTCTGCAGGTAGGTGGGGATGAACTTGCCCTCCACGTCGTCGCGCGAGAAGCCCAGGGTCGTCTGGGTCAGGTCGTTGGTACCAAAGCTGTAGAAGTCGGCGTACTTGGCAATCTCGTCGGAGGTTACGGCGGCGCGCGGCAGCTCAATCATGGTGCCGATGGGGATTGGGGGCAGCTGGACGCCGGCCTGAGCCTGAACCTCGGCCAGGGTCTTCTCGATGACCTCACGCATGGCCTTGAGCTCGGTGTCAAAGGCCACGAGGGGCACCATGATGTGGGGCTTGGGGTCGAGGCCCTCCTTGACCAGCTGGGCAGTGGCGTTGGCGATGGCGCGCACCTGCAGGACGGGCAGCTCGGGATAGACGAAGCCCAGGCGGCAGCCGCGCAGGCCCAGCATGGGGTTGGCCTCGACGAAGGAGTCGATCTGACGCAGGAGCTTGCGCTTGGGGGCCAGGGCCTGCTCGGGCACGCCTTGGGCCTCCTCGCGGGCAATCTCTACCTCCAGCTTGCGAGGGTCGTCCAGGAACTCGTGGAGGGGCGGGTCGAGCAGACGGACGGTGACAGGCAGACCGTCCATGGCCTTGAACATGCCGTAGAAGTCGCCCGTCTGGGCCTCGGCCAGGTCGCGGCAGGCCTTCTCACGGGCAGCCCTGCCGTCCGGCGTGTCGTCGGCCAGGATGTAGGACTGGATAATCTGCTTGCGCTCACCCAAGAACATGTGCTCGGTGCGGTCCAGGCCGATGCCCTCGGCGCCAAAGCTGCGGGCCAGGCGGGCGTCCTCGGGGTTGTCGGCGTTGGCGCGCACGCCCATCTTGCGGATCTCATCGGACCAGCTCAGGATGGTCTGGAGGTCGCCGGACAGCTTGGGCGAGACCAGCTTGACGGCACCTAGGACCACATTGCCGGTCGTGCCGTCGATGGAGATGACGTCGCCCTCGTGGAGCACGATGCTGGAGCCGGCGACGCTGACCTCCTTCTTGGCCGCGTCGATGCGCAGGGACTCGGCGCCACAGACGCAGGGGGCACCCATGCCGCGGGCAATGACGGCCGCATGGCTGGTCTTGCCACCGTGGCTGGTGAGCACGCCCTTGGCTGCAATCATGCCTTTGAGATCGTCGGGGTTGGTCTCCCAGCGAACTAGGATGACGTCCTTGCCCTCCTCGGACGCCTTGACCGCGTCAGCAGAGGAGAAGACGACCTCGCCGACCGCGGCGCCCGGGGAGGCGTTGAGGCCTTTGCAGAGGATCTCGTAGTCAGCCGAGGTGTCGAACTGGGGATGGAGGAGCTGGTCGAGCTGGACCGGGTCGACGCGCAGGACCGCCTCCTCCTTGGTGATGAGGCCCTCGGCCTGCATGTCGATGGCCACCTTGAGGGCAGCTGCGGCGGTGCGCTTGCCGACGCGGGTCTGCAGCATGTAGAGCTTGCCCTGCTCGATGGTGAACTCGATGTCCATCATGTCGCGGTAGTGACGCTCGAGGATGCCGAAGACCTCCTCCAGCTCGGTCCCGGCCTTCTCCAGGCCCGGGGTCTGCTTGAGGGTCTCGATGGGCTGGGTGTTGCGGATGCCGGCTACGACGTCCTCACCCTGGGCGTTGACCAGGTAGTCGCCGTAGAACTCCTTGGTGCCGTCGGCCGGGTTGCGGGTGAAGGCCACGCCGGTGGCGGAGGTGTTGCCCTTGTTGCCAAAGACCATGCTCATGACATTGACAGCCGTGCCAAGGTCGTCGGGAATCTTGTTCTGCTTGCGGTAGATGGAAGCGCGCTCGTTGTTCCAGCTGCCGAAGACGGCCTGGATGGACAGGATTAGCTGGGTATGAGGGTCCTGGGGGAATTGGGGCTTGCCGCCGATGGTCTGCAGCTCGGGGTACTTGGCGACGTCCACGTTGTCGGAGAAGATGCGCTTGAAGTCCTCGACCAGACTCTCGAGGTCGGCCGCGTCCAGCTCGGTGTCGTCCTTCACGCCTTTTTGGAGCTTGGCCATGGTGATGGCATTCTCAAACAGGTCCTTGTCGACACCCATGACGACATCGGAGAACATCTGGATGAAGCGGCGGTAGGAGTCCCAGGCGAAGCGGGGGTTGTCCGTCTGCTTGATGAGGCCGTGAACGGACTTGTCGTTCATGCCCAGGTTGAGGACCGTGTCCATCATGCCAGGCATGGAGAAGGGTGCACCGGAGCGGACCGAGACCAAAAGCGGGTCCTCGGGGTCGCCCAGGCGCTTGCCGGCCCGCTGCTCCAAGTCGGTACGGGCCTGCTCAATGAGGTCGAGCACACCCTCGGGCCAGACGTTGCCAGCGTTGGCGTACTCCATGCAGGTCTGGCAGGTGATGGTGAAGCCCGGGGGCACGGGAAGGCCAATCTTGGCCATCTCAGCGAGGTTGGCGCCCTTGCCGCCGAGGATGTAGTTCTCAGCGGCCGAGCCCTCGGTCACGTTGTTGTTGTCCGCGTCCTTGCCGAACTTGTAAATGCGCTTTGCTTCGGACACCCTGGCATCTCCTTTGCTTTAGGCTCGTCGTAAGGCATGTTTCATGCCTGTTTCCCCATGGTACCACCGGCTTGCCATACCGCAGGCCCTCAGGTGCCCAAGAGCAGCCGAGCGGGCGCCTGGGACCGATACCCAGCCGCCCGCCCGGCCTTGTGCCTTATGATTTCTGCCGGTCTCCACGAAAGACCTGCGGCCATGCCTTACTGACCGTCAGCCGCTCCGGCCTTCTGCTTGGCCTTCCAGCGGGCCTCGGCCGGGTTGAAGTAGGAGAGCACAATCTGAGCCGTCTCCTCAACGGCGCGACCGTTGGTGTGGATGACGATGCAGCCCAGCTTGCGCATGAGGGCGCGGGCCTCCTCCAGCTCGTCGGCGATGTAGCCCGGGTCGGCATAGGAGCCGGCCACCTCGCGGGCCTCGGCGGTGCCCAGCCGCTCGTATCGGAGCTTGGACAGGACCTCGGGGGTGGAGAGCAGGCCAAAGATGCGGAAGCGGTCCACCTGGAAGAGCTCCTCGGGCGGCGTGACTCCCTTGGCCAGCGGCACGTTAGCCACCTTGTAGCCGTGGCAAGAGAGGTACATGGACAGGGGCGTCTTGCTGGTGCGAGACACGCCGACCAGCACGATGTCGGCCTGGGACAGGTCCTGGACGTTGCGGCCGTCGTCGTGGCACATGAAGAACTCCATGGCCTCGATGCGGCGGAAGTAGCGAGCGTCGGTCTCGTGGATGATGCCGGCCTTACCGCGGGGTTCTATGCCCGTGAGGCGCTCAATGGCGTTCAAGGCGGGGCCCAGAATATCCAGGGACTCGATGCCGCGGCTGTGGAGCTCGTCGGCCGTCTCGTCGCGCAGGCCCCGGTCGGCGATGGTGTAGAAGACCAGGGTCGGCGAGCCTGGATTGGCGTGGCCATCAAGATAGTCGCGGACCTGGTCGATGGCGGTCACCTTGGGCAGGCGCTCGATGTGGACGAGGCCCTCCTCGAACTGGGCCGAGGCGGCCAGGGCGACGTCTGCCGCGGTGTCGCCGAGCGAGTCGGAGATGACGTGGATGGTGGGGACCTGGGCCCCGGCCTCAGCCTCGAGCGGTGCGTCGGAACCCCCGCCGGAGACGGGGGTCAGGCCGTCGTAGGTCTGCGAGCTGGTCGTGATCATGGGTTGTTCCCTCCTCGTGGTCTCAGGTGCCGCAAGCCGGCGTGGTGCGCGGTGCCGGCAGGGCGAATCCAGGGCACTTTCAAACAAGACGGGCCCGCGCGCCCTTGCGGACGCGCGGGCGCGGGGTCCTCAGTGGCGCTCCATCTTGCCGATATCGGCCACGTCGTGAAAGACGTCGACGAAGCGGTTGAGCAGGGCCAGGTGGTTCTTGCGCAGGCCCAGGTCGTCTGTCATGACCATGACGTCGTCGAAGAAGGCGTCGACGGGCTCGCGCAGGGCCGCCAGGGCGGCAAGCGCCTCGGGGTAGCCCTCGGGGCGGGACAGGGCCTGGGTGACGCGCCCGCCCGCCTGTAGGACCGCGTCGGCCAGGGCCAGCTCGGCCGGGACGGCCAATGACCTGTCGAAGTCGCGGCCGGCCGCCTCGTCGCGCAGGTGGTCGGCGCGGGTGTAGGCGCTCGCCAGGTCGTCGAAGAGCTCGCGCTGCTCGGCACGGGCGCTCTCGAGGGCGGCTGTGCGGGCTAGGAACTCGACGGGCTCGACGACGCCCACAGCCTTGACCGCCTCGACGGTGTCGGCGCTGGCGCCCTCGTCGCGGGCGATGGAGGCCAGACGGCCCACGAAGAAGGCGCGGACCTGGTCGCGGACCTGGTCGGCGTCAAAGGCGATGCCCTGGGCCGTGAGGGCGGCCAGGGCGGCGTCAATGGCGGCGGACAGACGGATGCCGGGCTCGGTACGCAGGATGGCGATGATGCCGATAGCCGCGCGGCGGACGGCAAAGGGGTCGGAGGAGCCGGTGGGGGCCTGGCCGATGGCGAAGATGCCGCAGACCGTGTCCAGCTTGTCGCTCAGGGCGACGATGCGGCCGCAGGTCTCATCGGGCACAAGGTCGCCGGCAAAGCGGGGACGGTACTGCTGGGACACAGCCAGGGCGACCGCGGGGGTCTCGCCGGCGGCAGTGGCGTAGTAGCCGCCCATAACGCCCTGCTGGCTGGTGAACTCGATTACGGCGGAGGTCACCAGGTCGGCCTTGCACAGGTGGGCGGCGCGCTCGGCGTCGGCGGCCGTCGCGGCGTCCACGCCGGCCTGGGCTGCCACGGCATGGGCGACGGCCTCGATGCGGTGGGTCTTATCGAGCATGGTGCCCAGCTTCTCCTGGAAGCCGACCTGGCCCAGGCGCTCCACGTAGTCCTCGAGCGGGCGCTTGAGGTCCTCCTCGTAGAAGAACTTGGCGTCAGCCAGGCGGGCACGCACGACGCGCTCGTTGCCTGCGGCGATGACGTCGGAACGGGCCGGGTCGCCGTTGGAGACCAGAAGAAAATGGCGGGTGAGCTTGCCTTTTGCGTCGTTGAGTGGGAAATAACGCTGGTTGGAGAGCATCGACTCCTCGATGATCTCGTGGGGGACGTGCAGGAACTCCTCGTCGAAGTCGGCCTCGACGACCGTAGGCCACTCGACTAGGTTCACGACCTCGTCGAAAGTGTGCTTGGGCGTGGAGGCCTTGAGGCCCTGAGTGTCCTCGATGGCCTTGATGCCTGCGCGGATGGCGTCGACGCGCTCCTGGGTGGACACCATGACGTGGACGCCGCGCAGGGTCTGGTCGTAGGCGTCGGCGCTGGCCACCTCTATGTCCACAGGATTCATGAGGCGATGACCGCGGGTGGTGCGGCCGGCCACCAGGTCGGCAAACCCCACCGGCACGACCTCGTCGCCAAAGAGGCACAGAAGCCAGCGGACCGGGCGCACGAAGTGGCAGGCATGGGTTCCCCAGCGCTGGGAGCGGGGCCAGGACAGGCTGTCGGCGCTCTTGGCCAGGATGTCGGCCACTATGCCGGCGGCCGGCTGGGCGGGCTTGTCCATGTCGACCCACACGTAGGCGCGGCCGCCGTCATCCCGCACGACCAGGCTGGCCGGGTCCACGCCCTTTCCGCGGGCAAAGCCCAGGGCTGCCTTGGTGGGCTTGCCCTCGGCGTCGAAGGCAGCCGCAGCAGCCGGGCCGCGCAAGCTCTGGTGGACAGGCTCGGTTTGCTCGGCCAGGTCAGTCACATAGGTGACGAGGCGCCGGGGGGTCGAGCTGGTGCGGACTTCGCCAAAGGCCAGGCCAGAGGCTTCGAGGCCCTCTCGCACCAGGTCGGCCATCTGCTTGGTGGCCTTGTAGAGGGGGATGGCGGGCATCTCCTCGGTGCCGATCTCAAAAACCAGGTTCCTTGTCGCCGGCATCTCCTAGGCCACCTCTCCCTTGTCTGCAACAGCCGCCGAATCGGCCGCCTCTTTTGCCTCCCATGCCTCGCAGCAGGCCTTGGCCACCCCGCGCACCCGCAGGATGTAGGCCGCGCGCTCCGTCGCCGAGAGGGCGCCACGCGAGTCCAGCAGATTGAAGGCGTGGCTGCACTTGAGCACGCAGTCGTAGGCTGGCAGCGGAAGGCCCCGTCCCAGGCAGTCGTGGCACTCGGCCTCGTACTCGTCGAACTTCTCGCGCATGACGTCCACGTTGGCGACCTCAAAGTTGTAGGCCGAGAACTCGCGCTCGTTCTCCAGGAAGACGTCGCCGTAGGTGAAGTCATGACCGTCCACGCCATGGGTCCAGACCAGGTCGTAGACCGAGTCGACGCCCTGGATGTACATGGCAATCCGCTCCAGGCCGTAGGTAATCTCGACGGGCACGGGGCCCATCTCGACGCCGCCAACCTGCTGGAAGTAGGTGAACTGGGTCACCTCCATGCCGTTGAGCCAGACCTCCCAGCCCAGGCCCCAGGCGCCCAGGGTCGGCGACTCCCAGTCGTCCTCGACGAAGCGCACGTCATGCAGGGAGGGGTCGATGCCCAGGGCCTTGAGGGAGCCCAGGTAGAGCTCCTGGGGGTCGTCGGGTGCGGGCTTGAGGATGACCTGGTACTGGTAGTAGTGCTGCATGCGGTTGGGATTCTCGCCGTAACGACCGTCGGCGGGGCGGCGGCAGGGCTGGCAGTAGCAGGTGCGCCAGGGCTTGTCGCCCAAGGTGCGCAGGGCCGTGGCCCAGTGGAACGTGCCAGCGCCCACCTCCGAGTCATATGGCTGGACGACCACACAGCCCTGCTGAGCCCAGTACTGCTGCAGGGTGAGGATGATCTCCTGGAAAGTCAGGGCATCCTGATTCATGAGGCATTTCCTCCATCCTGGTACCGGAAGGGCCCGGCACCCTTGTTGAGCTGCCGAGCTCTATGCCGTATAGGCAAGAGGACCAAGGTTGAGCGTGAACGGCTCGAAGGAGAACTCAGCAAAGCCGAGGTCCACCGTCACGGAGTCCGAAGTACGCACGATGGGCCAGAAGCGGAAGACCGCCCGGCCGGTGATGTTGTCGTAGGGGACGGGCCCAAAGACGCGGGAGTCGGAGGAGTTGACCCGGTTGTCGCCCATGGCCCAGAAGTAGCCCTCGGGAATGGTGTAGGGGAAGGTCCCGTCAAAGCCCTCGTCGGAGCCGGTGCCATCGGCCCTGAGGACCTTGGTGGGCAGGTCGTGCACGTAGGGCTCGTCCAGCTCGACGCCGTCCACGTACACGTGGTCGTCATGGATGTCGATGGTCTGGCCGCCCACGGCAATGACCCGCTTGATGAGCGTGGGGTAGGAGCCGTCCTCGTCGGCCTCAAGACTGATGAAGGTGTAGACCTGGCCGGGCGTGGGCACGAAGTCCTCCCCCAGGATCGAGAGCTTCTCGACGTAGAGGTTGTCGCCCTTCTCGATGGTGGGAATCATGGAGCCCGAGGGGATCCGGTAGGGCTCTATGACGAAGGTGCGCAGCAGGAAGATGATGCCAAACATGAGCGCGAAGGCGATGACGACCTCGCCCAGGCCGCGGATGGCGCTGGCCGCCTTGCTGGGAGCCTTGGCCGCCTGCTCCCCCTGCGCGCCGGCACCGGGAGCCCCCGCCACTTGGGCCGAAAGGGCCTGCTGGTCGCCGGCAGGGGCGGTTTGGTCGGGGGCCGGTTCGCTTTCGGCCGACTTCTGTGGTTCTTCATCCATGAGGAGAGTCCTTTATGCGGGCACGGGTCCGCCTTGCGTCCAAACAGGTCATGAACAGTAATTGTAAGGCTGTTGGGCGCTTGGGGGCACGTCATCACGCATTTCGCAGCTTGAGCAAGCAAATGATGCGCTAAGACTCGCTCTTCCCGGACTCGGGCGAGCCGGGCCCGTCCCCCGTTGCCGGACCGGGCCCGTCCTGCGGGTCCTGGGCGGCCTTCTTCCTGCGGCGCTTGGGGGGCTTGGCGGTAAGCGCCGCAAAGGCGGCCTCGGTGGCCCCCTCGGTCCCCATCCCCTGGTCATAGGCCTTTTGAGCAGCGACAAGGGCGCGGGCGTCAGCCTCGCTGAGCCGGGCCTGGTCGACAAGGTCGGGCCGCAGCCCGCAAGTCCGGGCAAGGGAGCTGGCCCGGCGCCACAGGGCCACCTTGGCATGGTCGCCCGAGAGCAGGACCTGCGGCACCCCCATGCCGCGGTAGTCCGCCGGCCTTGTGTACTGGGCGTATTCCAAAAGGCCATCCGAGAAGGACTCGTCCTGGGCGCTCATGTCGTCCCCCAGCACGCCGGGCAGCAGGCGCGCCACCGCGTCGCTCACCACTAGGGCCGGCAGCTCCCCCCCGGTCAGGACGAAGTCGCCCAAGGACAAAACCCGGTCGGCCAGCTGGTAGGCCCGCTCGTCCATGCCCTCGTAGTGACCGCAGACGAAGAGGACCCTCCTCTGCTGGGACAACTCCTGGGCTATACGCTGGCAGAAGGGCTCGCCCGTGGGGGCGAAAAAGACGATGTAAGCGGGGTCGTCGGGCGGGCAGAGCTCGTCAATGGCTTCAAAGAAGGGGGCTGGCTTCATGAGCATGCCCTGGCCGCCGCCGAAGGGGGCGTCGTCGACGGTGCGGTGCCGGTCGTGGGTCCAGTCACGCAGGTCATGGACGGCAAAGTCGACGATGCCCGCCTGACGCGCCCGCCCCATGATGGAGGTGGACATGACGGGCTCGAACATCTCGGGAAAGACGGTGAGCGCCTCAAGACGGATGAGGGGGCTCACGCTTTCGGCCCCTCGTCTTGGACGCGGTTGGGGTCGATGAGGCCGGGCAGCAGACGGACGGTAATCGGCCCCTCCTCGGGCAGGTCAACGATGACATCATCGATGACGGGAACGAGGACCTCGCCGAAGGGGCCGCCGCTCACGACCCACACGTCGTTGGCCGGCAGGTTCATGACCTCGCTGATTCGGCCCAGCTCCCCCTGCTCCTGGTCCACGACGGCACGGCCCTCGGCCCGGCGCTCCAAGCTGGTGCGGACGGCCTCGGGAACGTCGGCCCGGCGGACCAGGACCAGGTCGCCCACGACCCCCTCGGCGTCGGCCATGGACTCGATGCCGGATATGGCCACCAGAGGCGTCTCTCCCCCGCGCACCGACAGGACTGTGCGCTCATGGGGCCCGGTCAAAGGCGGCGGGGTCAGCCAGACGGACAGACCCTCGCGCATGCAAAAGGGAAGGCCATCAATCGGAGCGATGACGACCTCCCCTGTATGCCCATGAGCCCGTACGACGCGAGCCACGTTAATATATGCGGTGCGCCGCACCTTGGGCACGCTACTCGACAATCTCGACGTCGATGTTTACGCCGAGCTTGTTGCCGCAGGCGCGCGCGAGTGAGCGAATCGACTTTATGACGCGACCGCGCCGACCGATGACGCGCCCCACGTCCTCCGGGGACACATGCAGCTCGATCAGTGAGGACTCGGGTGAGTCGATAACGTCAATCGTGACGGCGTCGACGTTATCGACAAGCGAGGTCACAAGGTACTCCACCAAATCGGCCACACGGTCGCTGGGAAGCTCTTCTCCATCCTCGACCAGCTCGTCCTCGACGACCGTCTCCTCAACCTCAACCTGAGCGGTGTCCTCGGTATCGGACATCGCTACTCAGCCTTGGCCTCTTCGGCGGCGGCAGCGGCCTTGGCGGCAGCCTTCTTGCTCGGCTTTTTGGTCTTGGGGGCAGCGGCAGCCTCGGGGTTGCGGGCCTTCTCAATCAGCTTGGCGACAGTCTCGGAGGGCTGGGCGCCGTTGGAGAGCCACTTGTCAACCTTCTCGAAGTCGATGCGGACGTAGGGCGGCTCAACCATGGGGTTGTAGCGGCCGACCTCTTCGATGCAGCGACCGTCGCGCTTGGTGCGCGCGTCGATGGCGACGATGCGGTAGTAGGGGTGCTTCTTAGAGCCGTGACGCGACAGACGAATCTTGACAGACAATTAAAGCTCCTTGTCACAGGTGGGCTTACGCCCGCGTATGCAGATACAGCAGATAAGGATATTACTCCATAAGAGGCAGAGATAACAATGGTCTTTTTATGAGAAGGTGTATGTAGCGACTTTTCAGGTTGGTTTAACCGCTTTGGGATAGCGTGGGATTCAATTATAACGGGCGGCCGAACGCCCAAGTGCTCCGACCAGAGGAGATTCGGATGAACATACTAGTCGTTGAAGACGAAAAGAACCTCGCCGACGCACTCGCGCACATCCTCAAGGACCAGCACTGGACCGCCGACGCCGTCTACGACGGCCTTGAGGGCTACCGTTATGCCAAGACCGGCATGTACGATGCCATCGTCTTGGACGTCATGCTGCCCGGCATGGAGGGTACCGAGGTGGCCCGCCGCCTGCGGTCCGAGGGCATCTCTACCCCCATCGTCATGCTCACCGCCCGATCCAGCATCCAGGACAAGGTGACCGGCCTGGACTGCGGCGCCGACGACTATATGACCAAGCCCTTTGCCCCCGACGAGCTCCTGGCCCGCCTGCGCGCCCTCACCAGGCGGGTGGGCGATGTGGTCCTCGACGAGCTCACCTTCGGCGATCTCACGCTTGACCTGTCCAACATGAACCTGACCTGCGGCTCGCGCTCCGTTCATCTTTCCCAGCGCGAGGGCGACGTCATGAAGCTGCTCATGCGATCCCCCAAGGCGGCTCTTTCCAAGGAGGCCCTGCTGGCCCGTATCTGGGGCACCCAGGGCGAGTCCAGCGCCAACAACGTGGAGGCCTACATCTCTTTCTTGCGCAAGAAGCTCAACTATCTCGAGTCCCACGTCGTCATCAGCACCATCCGCATGCTAGGCTACCGTCTTGATGACACGGACGCCCGTCCGGAGTAGCCTTGTGGGCGTCGGGTGAGGCGCCCTTCCACGGGGCATGGGGAAAGGGGGACCGATGGGGACAGATGACGCAAGGTCTGAGACTCCCGGTTCCCCTTATTCTTGCCCGGACATCGGCCCCGCGGCAGTCCCCGCCACCCCGAAGGTCTCCCCCGTAAACCCCAAGCCCCGGCGAAAGCATAGGGCCAAGACGCCCGAGATGCTGCGCCACCTCAGGCTCAAGATTACCCTCATGATTATGTTGACCTCGGGCTTCGTCGTGGTCTTGGCCTTTTCCATGCTCTTTGCTTACCGCTACAACAACGCCTACCGCGACGTGCACGCGGCCCTCGAGAACGCCTGCCAGGTGGGCCCCTCCGACATCGTCACCTACAGCATCGGCAAGAACGGGGGATTCGACAAGTACGGCCGCAGGGAGTCCTCCTACCTGCCCACCGCCGTCTACATGATTGACTATCAGGGCAATGTCATAACCTCTAACGAAACCTTCGTGAAGATGGATGACAGCATCCGCGACCTTGCCCTTATCTCAGCCATCGAGGCCTCCACGGACGAGGGCCGCCTTTCCCAATACGGGGTCTTCTACATGCGGCATGCCACCGCGGCGGACATAGTCGTGGCCTTTACTGACGCCACAACCTTCGACGCCGAGATAGGGGACACCCTCCGGCTGCTGGTCCTGGCCGGCGTCGCCATCTTGGTAGCCCTGCTCCTGCTCAGCTTGGTCCTGTCCCGCATAGCCACCCGGCCAGTCCAGCGAGCCTGGGACGACCAGTCCAAGTTCATCGCCGACGCCTCCCACGAGCTTAAGACCCCGCTCACGGTCATCATCGCCAACAACGACATCATGGCTGCCCATCCCGAGTTCACGACCCAAGAGCGGGCCAAGTGGCTGGACGGCACCCAGGTGGAGGCCCAGCACATGAAGGGCCTCATCGAGGACATGCTGACCCTGGCCCGCGGCGAGCAGGCCGAGCCCGTCGACCCCATGCGACTGCCCGCTCAGGACCTCTCGGCCATCGTGCAGCGCTCCTGCCTGGCCTTTGACGCCGTGGCCTTTGAGCGGGGCGTGCTCGTGGAGGACGACGTGGCCAAGGGGGTGTCCGTCCGCGGGGACGAGGTCTCGCTGGAGCGCATGACCAAGATTCTCATTGAGAACGCGGTCAAATACGCAGGCAACGGCGGTCATGTGACCGTCCGGCTTACGGCCGACCAAAAGGGCCGCCCCGTCCTTAGCGTGAACAACACCGGCACACCTATGTCCCAGGAGGACCTGAAGCACGTCTTCGACCGCTTCTGGCGCAGCGACACCGCCCGGACCCGGACCTCCACCTCCGGCTACGGCCTGGGCCTCGCCATAGCCAAGAGCATCGCTGACAGCCACCGGGCCCAGATTTCCGTGACCTCCAGCCAGGCCCAGGGCACCACCTTCAAGGTTGTCTTCGAACAACATGTATGAGGAAGACGAAGGGCCGGTCCGCCAGGCGCATGAGGGGGCGGCGAACCCGTGTGACGAGAGTGGCCTTGCCTGGGAGGGACCCGCCATAGGGCTCTTGGACCTGGACGCCTTCTTTGCCTCGGTGGAGCAGCTCGACCATCCCGAGTGGCGGGGCAAGCCGGTCATCGTGGGCGGGGACGCTGAGCGGCGCGGGGTCGTCTCAACGGCATCATACGAGGCCAGGGCCTTTGGTGTCCACTCGGCCATGTCCTCTGCCCAGGCCCGCCGCCTCTGCCCTGAGGCCATCTGGACCCAAGGCCGCTACGACCGCTACCGGGAGATGTCCCGGGCCGTCATGGATGTTATCGGACGCGAGACCCCCTTTGTGGAGCAGGTCTCCATAGACGAGGCCTTTTTCGATGTGAGCCCTGGCCGCTTCTCCCACGAGGACCCGGTGGCCATAGCGCGGCGGATTTCCCGACGGGTGAGCGAGCTGGGCGTGACCTGCTCGATTGGCCTCTCCTCCAACAAGACCACGGCCAAGATTGCCTCGGAGCGAGATAAACCCCGCGGCCTCACCGTCGTGCCGCCCCAAGGGGTGCGCGACTTTCTGAGGCCCCTGCCCATCCGAGCCATGAGCGGCATCGGCAAGAGCACCGAGGCGGTCCTGGAGTCTCTGGGCATAAGGACCCTGGGCCAGCTGGCCGATGCCGACCGACAGATGCTGGCCGACCGCCTAGGCGTCATGGGCCCCGCCCTGGCACAGCGGGCGGCGGGGCGCGAGCACTCCCCCGTTCGGGCCCGGGACGACCGCGAGAAGGCCAAGTCCGTCTCCAACGAGCGCACCTTTGCCCAGGACCTCACCCGTGCCGACGAGGTGTCGTCTGCTATCGGCTACGTGGCCGACGTTCTGGCCCGCCGCCTGCGCCGCAAGGGCCTAGCCGGCCACACGGTGACCCTCAAAATCTCCTACGCCTGGGGCAACACGCGCACGGCCCGCAAGCCGGTCGTCCACCCCACCTGCGACGAGCACGAGATTGCCGCTGCGGCCCGCGACCTGCTCCCCCAGCTCTGGCATGAGGGCGAGCACGTCCGTCTGCTGGGCATCGGCGTGAGCGGCTTCGGGGAGGGGCCGGCCGAGCAGCTGAGCCTCTTTGACGACACAGACGACCTGCAGGCGGACCGGGAGAGGGCAGCCACGCTGGCCCAGACCTCGGACGCCCTGCGCGAGCGCTTCGGCCCGGCCGCCCTCATGTATGGCAGCGAGCTCAAGTTCCGCGACGAGGTCTCCAATACCCAGCCCCTCGACAAAGACGCCGACGAGCCCTAAGGCCCGCCGGCGTCCGGTGCCGCATATGCGCTGATGTTCTTGTCGCCAAAGGCCCCTACTCGGCCACGAGCTCCTTGGCCGGCGCCTCCGCGGAGGGGCGCCCCACAATCTGGCCCTCTTCGTCCACGTCATAGAAGCGGGCGCGGTTCCACAGGCGCTCCAGCCGGTAGTACTCACGGGCCTCAGGCTGGAAGATGTGCACGACCACGGGGCCGTAGTCCATGAGGGCCCAGGTGCACTCCTCGCGGCCTTCGATGTCGCCGTGGGAGACGCCCAGCGCGGCCATATGCTCGTCCACGTCGTCGACAAGAGAGTCGACCAGGCGCTTGTTGGGGGCGGTTGCGATGACAAAGAAGTCGCAGATGTCGGCAACCTCACTCACGTCCGCGATTACAATGTCGCAGGCCTTCTTCTCGTCAAGCACATGCGCTATCTCGAACGCGGTATCCTTGGGTTCCAAGCTGCCTATCCTTCCTTTTCAGGTGTGAGATGAATTATACCCGCTCGGAGTCGGGCAGGTACTCTGCGTAGGCGTTCCACACGTCGACCGTCTCCCGGCATATGTACTTGCCACGCTGCGCGATGTAGAGCAGGTTCTCACGGAGGCAAGCCGAGAAGAGGGCCATCAGGGGCCCGTCGGCCAGGCTGCGCAGGCGCTCTAGGCTCCCGTCGTTGCCGCGCAGGGGCTCGAGCATGTCAGCGCAGTAAAGGACGATGTCCAGGTCGCTCATGTCGGTAGCGCCCAGGGTGTGGCGGGCGATGGCCTGGAAGACCTCGGGCGGCAGGTCGAACTGCTCGGGCAGGGAGGCCGCCGCCGTCATGCCGTGCAAGACTGAGGTGACCTTGTCGTTGCGCTGAATCTTGATGCCGTACCGGTCGACCTTGGCCCAGAGCTGGTCAGCCGGCAGCTTCTTGTCCCAATCGTGCAGGATGCCCGCGGCCTCGGCCAGAAACGGGTCAACCCCGTGGGATGCGGCCAGGCGGCGGGCCGACTGGGCCACAGAGAGGCTGTGCTCGAGCCGGCGGCCGCTCAGGTGGTCGCAGACGGCGTCGCGCAGACGCCCGAGCGTGGCGGCCTGGTCCTCGGTGTAATTGCAGTAGTCGGGGCCCGCCCAGTCGTAGGCGCCCCGCGATTCCTTGTCAGTCTTTTTCTTTCCCATGCGGTCTTCCTTGTTTGACGCAAGCTCGGTTGAGACGGTCGTGTCAGGCGCAGCATACAATCTGTGTGCGGCGATGTAGTGGGCGACCTGCCCGTCCAGGGCCCAGGAGAGGTCCTCGCCCGCCCCCAGCCCCTGGCGGACCTGGGTGGAGGATATGTCCGGCGCCCGGCCCTCCAAAAGGCGGACTCTCAGGCCCGGTAGCAGGCGCCGTGCCCGGTCGGCAGCCGCTTCGGCCTGGTCGCCCTTCCTTGCCGCGCAGGCCACCGAGCAGAGGGCGGCTATCTGGTCAGCCCTGTTCCAGTCAGGCAGGGTTGCCAGGGAGTCGGCCCCCATGATGAACCAGACCTGGGCTTGTGGGCCGACCTGGTCCCTTATCTGGGCCAGGGTGTCCGCCGAGAAAGTGACGCCCCCGCGAGCCACCTCCATGGCGCTGACGGCACACCGGTCAAGGTCCCCGACGGCCAGCCGGCACATGGCCAGGCGGTCGTAGGCGCTGGCAATCCGCTGGTCCCGCTTGAAGTTGGGAACGCCGGTCGGCACGAAGAGGACCCCGTCCAGATCCAGCTGGTCCCGGGCCATGGTCGCTATGGCCACATGACCCCGGTGGACGGGGTCGAAGGTTCCGCCCATAAGGCCCAGGCGCAGGGGGCGCTCTGCCTGACGAGCTCGGTTATTGGCGATGGTGAGCAGGACGGCAACGTCCGTCACGCTTCCTCGTCCCCATCGAGGTCGGGGGTAAGGTCGTAAGGCCCGTCGGCCTCGAATGGCTCCCCCTCCCACTCCAGCCTCATGCCCGCGTCCTCAGCCGAGATGTCGTCCCCGTCATCGATGCCGCCCGTGTACTCCAGCTCGTAGCCCAGGATGCGGACGGTGTCGCCGTTATGGGCGCCAAGCTTTTCCAGCTCGCGGACCAAGCCGATGCGATCAAAGCGGTGCTGCAGGTAGATGATGCTCTCGTCGTTGTCCCAGTCGGTTTGGACGACCATGCGCTCCACGGCCTTGCCGGTGACGCGCCAGATGCCGGGTCCTTCTGCCTCAACGCAGGTGGAGTTCTCGCGGCGGCGGGCCAGGCTCCAGACGCGCTCGTAGGCGCCGGCCTCCTCGGGGGCCAGCTCTTCGTCGGGCGCGGCCTCGCGCAGCTCGCGGACCATCTTGCCCACCTCGAGCATGAGCTCGTGCATGCCCGCGCCGGTCGCTGCGGAGACCTCAAAGTAGCGCAGTCCCTCGGCCTGGGCCAGCTGCCCCACACGGCGGGAGGCCTCGTCGGTGCCGGGCAGGTCGCACTTGTTGCCCACGATGACCGTGGGGCGCTCGGCCAGGTCGCTGGCGTAGGCGGCCAGCTCGCGCCTGATGACCGTGTAGTCGTGGACGGGGTCGCGCTGCTCGTAGGAGCCCGAAAGGTCGAGCACGTGCATGATGAGGGCCGTGCGCTCGATATGACGGAGGAACTCGTGGCCCAGGCCCTTTCCCTGCGAGGCGCCCTCGATGAGGCCGGGGATGTCGGCCACGGCGTAGTCGTAGTCGCCCACGCTCACCATGCCGATGTTGGGCTGCAGGGTCGTGAAGGGGTAGTCGGCAATCTTGGGCCGGGCGGCGCTCATGTAGGCGATGAGTGAAGACTTGCCCACGCTGGGCATGCCCACCAGCCCCACGTCGGCCATGAGCTTCATCTCCAGCTCAATGAGGTGCTCCTCTGCCGGCTCGCCCTTCTCGGCGAAAGACGGCGCGCGGCGCACCGAGGTCACGAAGTGGGTGTTGCCCCGCCCGCCGTGGCCCCCCTCGCCGATGACGGCCGTCTGCCCTTCGTGCGTGAGGTCGCAGATGCGCCAGCGCCGCTCATGTGTGTCCATGTCGAGCTCGTAGGCGATGGTGCCGAGCGGCACGTCCAAGACGAGGTCCTCGCCGTCGGCCCCGTGGCGCTTAGCCCCCTCACCATGGGTGCCGCGCTTGGCGAAGAAGTGGTGCTTGAACCGAAAGTCTATGAGGGTAGACTTGCGGCGGCTGGCCCGGATGAGGACGTTACCGCCCGCACCGCCGTCGCCGCCATCGGGCCCGCCCTTGGGCACATGGGCCTCGCGCCGGAAGGACATGCAGCCGGCGCCGCCGTCACCGCCCTTGACCTCGATGCGAACCTGATCGATAAACATGCGAGGATCTCCCCTCATACGAAACGACCCCCACGGCATAAGGCCGCAGGGGTCGGTATGCGACGCAGTCTTGCAGAGCCGGAACTACTCGGCAACGGCCTCGGTGGCCTCAACCTGCTCGGCGGTCTCCTCGAGCGGGATGATGTTCACACGGCGCTTGGTGCTGCGCGTGTACTTGACGGTGCCGTCGCACAGGGCGAACAGCGTGTCGTCCTTGCCCTTGCCCACGTTCTTGCCCGGGTGGAAGTGCGTGCCGTGCTGGCGAACGAGGATGGTGCCGCCGGTGACGACCTGGCCGTCGAAACGCTTGCAGCCGAGACGCTTGCCAATGGAATCGCGGCCGTTACGGGAGGTACCCGTACCCTTCTTGTGTGCCATGAGAAACCCCTGTCTTGCTCGAGACCAGTTTTACGCGAACGCCCGCCCGCGAGGCTTTACTTCGCGGCAGGAGCGGCGACCTTGATGCCGGTGATGCGCACCTTGGTGAGGTACTGGCGATGGCCGCGGGTACGGTGATAGCGCTTACGACGACGGAACTTGAAGACGATGACCTTCTTGTCGCGGTACTGGTCGAGAATCTCGCCCTCGACCGTGACCTTGGCCAGCTCGTCGGCTGTGGTTACAGCCGTCTCGCCGTCGTTGAGGAAGAGCACCTTGTCAAACGTAACTTTGGAGCCCACCTCGCCCTCGAGCTTCTCGATGTGAATCGTGTCGCCTTCGGACACCTTGTACTGTTTGCCGCCAGTGGCGATGATTGCGTACATGTCTTGGATACCTTCCAGGTCGCGTTACAAGCAAGTGCTAATACTAACCGCGCGTTGCACATGAGTCAACGAAGAATTGTCAGAGTTTGACTGCGGCGAGAGAAGTCTTCACAACAACGGCACCCTCGTGCTCAGGCAGACCCTACCCTATGTGGCGCGCGGCCTTGCGGGCAATGAGCATGACCGCCATCTCGGGGTCGCCCGAGACATGGACGCCCGAAGTGCCCAGCTCGTCAAGCATAGCCTGTCGGAGCTCATTGAAGACGGTCTTGCTGATGCCGCTCACGAAATCGATGGCAATGAGGCCCGACACGTCGTACTCGACGATGGCCTCGGCGATGGCGGCCACAGCCGCGCGGTCAACCTTTTCGATGAGGGTGCTCTTGTCCTGGGCGTGGGCGTGAGCCGTGTTGACGTCGACCGTCCACATGGCCTCCGTGCGCTCGAAGACCACCTCACCGCCCTCCTGGAGCTGGATGTGGCGGCCGTCGAGCATGTCGTCGGAGGTGGCGAACCGGTGCGCCATAATCGAGGCGTCGCCGTCGGCATCGGCCTTCTCGCTCATGAGCAGGGCGGGGTCGGAGCCGGCCCGGGCGATGACCGTGAAGGCCGCTGCCTCGGTGACCTGAACCACGATGGCCGAGAGGACCTCGTCCCAGGGCAGCTCGGCGGCCGCGGTGCGCACAATGATGGACATGGGGCCCACGGCGGTGGTCAGCATTGCGGGAATGCCGGTCGCCTGGTCGGCGATGGCGTCCTGGAGCTTGGTGGCCAGCTCGGCACGCTGGACCGCGGGCACCTTTTTGCTCACAAAAACCTCGACCGTGGCCGGGGTCTTCTTGCCGGTGAGGGCGGCGCCATCCAGGATGAGAACGCTGGTGCGACCGGAGAACTCGATGCTGGCAGAGGCGCGCGGCAGCTTCTTGCCGCGGTGGTGAGCCACAATCTGGACGCAGACGCGGGCGTTTGGCACCATGCGGGCGACCGTGGAGCCCGACAGGCCCGACAGCGGGATGAAGAGCGTGCCGTAGGGTCCTGCGTCGAGGAAGCACGCGTCGAGCGAGGAGTCGACGTGGTCGACGATTCCTCGGACGATGTCCCCGGGTGTCAGGGTCAAATCGGACGCTGCCATGTGCCATCCTCGCTCTCGACGCTCTGTGCAAGTCGCTCGATGTGCACGCGCACACCGCTCTCGGCAGAAGATGATACGTCCTTCTGTGGTTGGGCGGCACGACGTACCCGCTCAGCGGCTTCATGCGGCGGGCACAGGCGCAGCAGCTCCTGACAGAGGACATCGGGGCGGAGGGACCCGGCGTTGGAGGACCGGGTGGTGAAGGCCATCAGGAGCCCCTGAGGACCGGCCGAGAGGACCTCGGGGGCGGCCACGACCGTGTCGGCCAGGCTAATGGACTTTTCCTTGCCGTTGCGCAGGTAGCGAATCTCGCCCTGGTCAGCCAGGGCCCGCACCGCCTGGGCCATGTCCTGGGCGAAGGTCTCGGCGTCGGCTTCATCCCAGCCATCCGCAGAGATGAATAGGGCCTGCCAGCGGGCTATGGTCAGGGCCGCCGACAGGGAGTCCGCCCGCATGTCCACGTAGGCCGCCTCCTGGGGGCCGAGGTCGGGCACGCTGGCTTTGGCAAGGCTCCCCAGAGCCTGGGCCGCCGGGACATAATCGGTCAGAATGATGTCAAACCACTCGTCGCGCGAGGCTACCCCGCAGGGCAGAGCCGGCCCGAAAGCCAGCCGCATATGGGGCGAGAAGCCCTGGGTCACAGCAACTGGGAGCCCCGCCCGGCGCACCATGCGCTCACAGGCCCGCAGGACCTCAAGGTGAGAGAGGTAGCGCAGGCGTCCCTGCTTGACATAGCGCACCCTCAGGCGGAAGAGGGAGTCGAACTGCTCAGCCACGGCGTCCACCCACCAAAACATTATCCACGTGCAGGGTTGGGCAGACTCCACAACCCGTGCAGCCCGCAAAGGTGCAGTCGGGCGTCGTCTGCCCCTTTTGGGCCCGGTTCCACTCCCGCTCCAGATAGCGCCAGCTTACTGCCGCGGAGATATGCTGCCAGGGGAGCCGTTCCCCCACCTCGAAGGGCGTGCAGGCTATAGCCTTGAGGTCCAGACCTAGGTTGTCGGCCGCCTGCTCCCAGGGCGCCAGGCTGAACTGGTCGCTCCAGGCGTCGAAGCGGGCCCCGAGGCGATGGGCTTCCAGGATGAGGGGCGTGAGCCCGCGGCCCCCGCGCGAGAGCACCGCCTCCAAAAAGGAGGAGGCGTAGTCATGGTAGCTGACCCGGATGCCCCGGTAGGGCACCGAGTCGAGCAGGAGTCTCTGGCGGGCGCGGACCGTGTCGGGGTCCAGCTGGCCGCACCACTGGAAGGCCGTCTGGGCCTTGGGGATGAAGACGGCCACCGAGATTGACATGCGGACGGCCCCCCGCTGGCCCTTGGGCACCGCCTCCAGGGCCCGCTGATAGGCCCGTCCGGCCATCTGGGCGATGCCCACCACGTCCTCGTCGGTCTCGGTGGGAAGGCCCATCATGTAGTAGAGCTTCATGCGGCGCCAGCCTGCGGCGAAGGAGGCGTCCACGGCCCGCATGAGGTCGTCCTCGGTCACGTTCTTGTTGATGACATCGCGCAGGCGTTGGGTGCCAGCCTCGGGGGCGAAGGTGAGGCCGCCCTTCTTCTCGCCAGCCACCAGCTCGGCCATCTCCACGCCAAAGGAGTCCAGGCGCTCCGAGGGCAGGGACACCGACACGCCGGTTCCCGACAGGGCCCTGTTGAGCCGGCGCAGGGTCTCGGAGATGCGGGAGTGGTCGGTCGTGGATAGGGAGGTGAGGGAGACCTCGTCGTAGCCGGTGCAGGCAATCCCCCGGGCCACGGCGGCCACAATCTGGTCGGGCGTCCGCTCGCGCACGGGCCGATAGGTCATGCCCGCCTGGCAAAAGCGGCAGCCGCGGGCGCAGCCGCGCAGGACCTCGATGGCTAAGCGGTCCTGGACAATCTGCTGGTAGGGCACCGTGAGGGTCACCAAGGGGTTTGTGGCACCGAAATCGGGGACCACCCGCTTGACCACCGTCTCGGGGGCAGGCGAGCCGGCTTTGGGCACATAGTGGGGCACACCCCGCCCGTCCAGCTCCTCTTGGTAGAGGCTGGGCACATAGACGCCGGGCAGGCCGGCCAGTCGAGCCAGCATGTCAGCCTTGGGAAGGCCCGCCTGGCGACAGTCGCGGACGCAGGAGCAGACGTCGACGACCGCCTCCTCGCCGTCACCGATGATGATGGCGTCGAAGAAGGCACTGATGGGCTCAGGGTTGTAACAGGAAGGGCCGCCGGCTATGACGACAGGGTCGCCCTCCTCGCGGTCGCAGGACAGGGGCTCCAGGCCCGCCAGCTCGAAGGTCTCCACGAAATTGGAGGCCGCCAGCTCATGGGGGATGGTGAAACCGATGACGTCGAAGGAGGCCAGGGGGAAGGCCGACTCCATGGAGAAAAGGGGCACGTCGGCCGCTCTCATGGCATCGGCCATGTCGACCCAGGGCAGGTAGCCTCGCTCGCAGGCCATGCCCGGCTGCGAGTTGAGGATGGCGTAGAGGATGGCAAGGCCCTGGTTGGGCAGACCTACCTCGTAGGTGTCTGGGTAGACCAGGCAGCACCGAAAGGGGGCCTGCCGGTCGCGGACGCTCCCCCACTCGTGGTCGATGTAGCGGGAGGGCTTCTCAACCCGGTCGAGCAGAGGCTCGAACTGGTCCCAGATGCTCTTGCGCTCGAGAATTTTACGCACGGCCGCTGCCTTCTCCCCCAGCCTGACCGGCTGAGAAAGCCCGGGTCAGCGTAGTCCCCACCGCAAGGGTGCCACCAGCGCCCACTGCCGCGCGGACCAGCAGGCCCGGCAGGGGCAGGCGGCGCGAGAGGGTCCGGGACAGGGCCCTCCAGGCGGGGGCCGCGGCTAGGACCGGCACCAGGTCGCGGACCAGACGGCTGTCCAGCGGCCGCTTGTAGAGGCCCGCAAGGCGCACGGCCATCCGGGCCTGCTCGGCCGTCATGACAATCCGGTCGGCCGAAGAACCAGGCAGAAGGCCCAGCAGGGCGGCCAAGGCGTTGCGGACGGCGGCCTCGCGCACCAGCATGCGGGCCTGCGCCCCCCGGCAGCAGGAAAAGCCCGCGTAGGCGGCCTGCAGGGTGTCGTCCGAAAGGGATGCCACCAGCCACGCGCCCAGGGCATCCACCACGCTCGCGGTGTCGAGGCCCACCAGGCAGTCGTCCTCGGAGACCCCCTCGGCCAGCAGGGCGTTCCTTATGGCCTGACCGGTCTCGGGCGAGGGCGTTGAGCCGACCACGCAGGCGGGCACGGCGATGGTGGCGTAGTCGCGCCAGAGGGAGGCGCAGGCCCCGGCCCCCTCGACCCCGCCTGCCACGACCACTGCGAAGTCGGACAGGGCGTTCACCTGCTGGCGGCCCGACTCCGCCCGGAAACCCTCCACGTGGACGCGGGCGCCCGGCGTATTCGGACGCAGGGCCTCTTTGAGGGCGCGGGCGAGCGCCACCGGCGCCCCCTCGCACACCATGACGCAGGCGCGGACCTCGAGCTTCCCGGCCTCGGCTGCGTCCTTCCGCGCTCCCAGCACGCCGCGTATCTCGGCGATAGGCACTTTGGTCATACCGACCCGCTTTCCTCTCACGTCCGCCGGACCGTCTTGCTTTGACAGTCTCCATCCATAGGTTTTATCTCACGCTGCTTAAGATATCATTCACAGACCTGCCCCGTGCCTAGCCCAGACGGCCGGAGCCCCTCGCCTATTGGTGCGAGGCCACCGAATGGACGAGGCCCGCCATGAGCAGCTGGCTCACCATGGACGAGGACCCGTAGCTGATAAAGGGCAGGGGGATGCCTGTGATGGGCATGAGGGACAGGCACATGCCGATGTTCTCAAAAATCTGGAAGGCCCACACGGCGGCCACACCGATACAGACCAGGGTACCAAAGAGGTCGCGAGACCGGCGGGCCACCCTGAGCGTTCCCAGAATCAGGAGCGTGAAACCGCCGATGAGGAGAACCGAACCCACGAAGCCGAACTCCTCGGCTTGCAGGGCGAAGACGAAGTCGGTGTGAGCCTCGGGCAAAAAGCCCAGGCTGGCCTGGGTGGCGTTGCCCAGTCCCTTGCCCAGGAGGCCACCCGACCCCACGGCAATCAGAGCCTGCTGCAGGTTGTAGCCCGACCCGCTCGTGTCGGCCGAGGGGTCGATGAAGACCAGCAGGCGGTTCATCTGGTAGTTCTTGATGAGGGACGAGGCGTCGCCGAACGTGGCGTCGATGACCGAGTCGCTCACCAGGACCAGGGCCACCACCCCCGCCAGAACCAGGACCGTGCCTATAATCCAGGACCTCTTGGCTCCCGAGCAGGCTATGACGACGGCGCCGCCCACCAGGATGACCAGACCAGTGCCCAGGTCGGGCTGGAGCATAATCAAGGCGAAGGGAACGGCCAGGATGCCGCAGAGGCGCAGGTAATCGCGGAAGCGGTCGATGCGACCGTTGTAGCGGGCGCACAGGGCCGCCATGAGCAGGACGGTCGTGGGCTTGGCCAGCTCGGAGGTCTGCATCTGCACGCCGATGACGGGCACCCTAATCCAACCAGAGATGCCGTGGCTCTGGTAGGACAGGCCCGGCACGATGGGCAGGACCATGAGCACGCAGTCGATGACGAAGAGGGCCACAACCAGGGGTTTGAGCTTGCGGTAGTCCAAGCAGTAGACCACGCACATGGCCACAAGGCCGATAGCCACACCCAGCGCCTGCTTGGGCAGGGAAGCATCCGAAATGGACAGGGAGGCCGAGTAGACCACGACCAGGCCGTAGGCCACCAGGAAGAGGATGGCGGCAATGACCGGCCCGTCGAAGCCGGTGAAGAAACCCTGCAGGACCGCCAGGGGGCTTCTGCGCTTGGCGTGCAGAGCCTGGGCCATCAGGCACCGACCCCCTCTCCCGTGTTGGCCTGGACCTGCCTTCTTACGTTGATGCCGATGTAGTCGTTGACCGGCGCGTCATAGATGGCGGCCAGAACCTCCTCACAGACGCTGGTCGTGATGTCGCCTCCGCCGCCGCCATGCTCGATGAAGGAGCAGACCACGTATTCGGGGTCGTCGATGGGGGCCAGCATGCAGAAGACGGCGTGGGGGTTGGCCGGGTCGTCGCTGGCCTCGGAGGTGCCCGACTTACCGCCCGCCATGACCGGCAGGTTCTCCACGTAGTAGCTCATGCTGGGCACGTCCCAGAGAACCGAGCGCAGGGCGTCCATGATGAAAGAGAAGTCGTCGGAGTCCACCTTGACCATGGCGCGAGGCTGGTCGCGCATCTCGACCAGGGGCTGGCCGGTCTGTGAGGACAGGATCTGGTTCAGCACGTGGGGGCGCATGGGCCGGCCTCCATTGCCCAAGGTGCCGTAGACGTAGGCCAGCTGCAAGGGGGTCACCAGCATGTCTCCCTGGCCGATGGCTATGTTGGCCGTGTCGCCCGGCTGCCAGGACCGGTCCAGGTCGCTGGCCTGGGTGAACCAGTCCCACTTCCACTGGGCGTCAGGCACGCGGCCCGAGGCCTCGCCCGGCAGGTCGATGCCCGTTTTTGAGCCAAGGCCCCAGCGGCGGAAGACCTCCTGAATCTTCTCGGGGGTGGAGCTGTAGTAGAGCGCCTTTGCTATCTCGTAAAAGACCACGTCGCAGGACACAGCGATGCCCCAGGGTAGGCTAACACTGCCGTGACCATTGGTCTCCCAGCACCACTTGCCGTACTGCTCCCCCAGCCCGGTCCACCAGCCGCTGCAGTAGTAGTAGCTGCCTTGGCTAGCCACGCCGCCCTCCAAGCCAGCCAGCGTGGTGAGGGGCTTCACGGTCGAGGCGGGCGGGTAGAGACCGTCGATAGCCCGGTTGAGCATGGGGGTGTGGGCGTCGGGCGTCTGCATCTGGTTCCACAGGTCGGCCCCGATGCCGCCGATAAAGAAGTTGGGGTTGAAGTTGGGGTAGCTGGCCAGGGCCAGGACCTCGCCTGTCTTGCACTTGAGGCAGACGACCGCGCCGCCGGTGGCATCGTAGTCAAGGGCCTGCGAGGCCTCCATGCCATGTAGGATAGCGCTCTCGGCTGCTTGCTGGACCTTGAGGTCGACCGTGAGCTTGACGTCGGAGCCCTGCTCGGGATCCACCTCGCTCACGACGCCCGTGACCTCGCCGTCGGCGTTCACGTGCACGGTGCGGGTGCCGCGGACCCCCTGGAGGACCTCCTCATACTCGTACTCGACGCCGGACTTGCCCACGACATCGCCCATCTGGTAGGACACCGTGGAGGACGAGCTTTCCGCGTAGGCCGTGAGCTCCTCCCTGGTGATGGAGCCCGTGTAGCCGAGCAGGTGGCAGGCTAGGGACCCCTCGGGGTAGGTGCGAACCCACTGGGACTCCACCTCCACGCCGGAGAACTGGCCCTTGTGCTCGGTGACGTAGGCCACCGCACGGGCTGGCACGTCAATCATGATGGTGCGGCGGGACTGGGCGCCCTCGGTCTCGGACTGGATGGCGCGGCGGATGCAGACGTCGGGCGCGCCCAGCAGGTTTGAAAGGCGCCTGACCACGCGGGAGTCGTTGGCCACGGAGGAGTCGGCCACCAGGGTCATGCTGGACCGGTTGCCCACCAAGACCTCGCCGTTGCGGTCGAGAATGCGACCGCGCGGAGCCCGCAGGGACACGTCGATGGTCTGGTTGGCCTCGGCCTTCTGCTCGTAGCTCTCGCCGTTGATGAGCTGTATGCTCCATAGGCGGGCGATTAAGGCGCCGAAGAGGGCACTGGTAAAGACCCCTATACCGAAGACGCGCCGGTCCATGTCGCCCGAGGCGGGAGCCGGGTTTGCTGGGGCCGGGGAAGTCGGGGCCTGCGTTGATGCGGCCTGTGGGGCCAAGCCGAGCCCCTTGCCGGGCTTTCCCGCGGACACGGGCGGCTCCAGGTCGGGCGCGCGGCGCATGGTGGGCTTATTACTCTCACCCTTGCGCCTGTGGGCCGAGAGCTTGGGGGTCGAGAGCCTGGCGTCAATCCGAAGGCGCGAGGAGGACTTTGAGCCGCTGATATAGCGCCAGCCCAGCCAGGCGAGAAGGACGAGCGCTACGATGATGACGGCGACGACCGCGGCCAAACCGACCACCTACCGCAGTCCCGAAGGCGACATGCCCAAACCGTTTCCGCCGTGCGCCAGCGCCCAGCAAGCCACCAGGCCCACGAGCCCGTCCACGACCGTGGCTATGAGGATCTGAGCAAGGACCGCTCCTGGCAGGTCTATGGCCATGCCCAGGACAAAGCGCAGGAAAAGCACCAGGATGTTGGCTGCAAGAGCGGCTATGAGCAGGGCCAGGGCAGGCGCCTTCCAATCGCGGGTCAGCTCGCCCTCAAGGACCCTGCCAGCCAGATAGCCGGCAACCATGTAGACCAGGGCGCAGATGCCCACGGGACCCGCGCCGAGAAGGTCGCAGGCAAGGCCGCAGGCAAAGCCAGCCACGGTTCCCGACCATACGTCCTTGCGCATGGCGATGCAGAGGGCTGCCACGAAAAGAAAGTGCGGGGTGGCGCCAAAGAGGGACAGCTGCTCGCCCAAGACCAGCTCCAGCAGGACCAAGACCCCCACGGTCACCGCAAGTCGCATGTCCTTTATGCGAAAGCCTTTGCCCATCTCGCTCATGCGCCATCACCCCCCTGGCCCGACCCGTCTGCCGACGCGATGATGTCCTGGGCGTTCGAGCTGCCGTCAGCCGTGGGGTCGAAGGTCGTGACGACCAGAACCTCCTCCAGGTTGCCGGCCACGGCGGTGCTGCGCACGGTAATCTCCTGATACTGGCCGGAGACGGAGGAGCTGGCGCTGACGACCACGCCCAGGGGCAGCCCCTTGGGATAGACCCCGCCCAGACCGGAGGTGACCACGATTTCGCCCGGGACCACGCTTACGTCTGAGGTAATGAAGGACAGGCGCAGGGTCCCGTCCACCGACCCGGTCAGGACACCGACCTCCCGCGAGTCCTGCAGCATGGCCGACACGCCCATCTCGGGGTCGGTCAAAAGGCGCACGGTGCTCGATGCCGCCGACACGGCACAGACCTGGCCGATGACCCCCGAGCCCACGGTAACGGGCATGTCAACCTTGATGCCAGAGCTGGAGCCTTTGTCAATCGTGATGGTGTCGCTCCAGTAGTCGTCGGAGACGCCGATGACCCGGGCTGCCACGCCCGACAGCGAGTAGGCGTTGGAAAGGCCGATGAGGGCTTCGAGCCGGTCGTTCTCGGCCTTATACTCGTTGAGCTCAGCCACCTGCTGGGTCAGCCGGTCGTTCTCCGCCTCCAGCTGGCTCAGGGTCTGGGAATCCGCACCAGCATCGCGCGCGGCGGTGCCAATGGCGTTGATGGGACGGCAGATTTGGGACCCCACGGCCTGGAAGGGGACGGCCAGGGTCTGTACGGCGCTGCGGAGCAGGTGGAAGGGGCCCACCGCGCCCTCGCGGGTGTAGACGGTCATGATGACCACGCAGGCCAAGACTAAGATGACCAGCAGGCGGGTGGCGCTGGCCCCTCCCCCGCCCCTGCCCACGCGAAGATTCAGCCTGGCCATGATGGATGCACCCCGCCGCGTCCGCGCGAGGAGCTCATCATCGGCTCGCCTGGACGTAGGACGAGCGCGTGAGCGAGTCGGCCTCGAGGATGCGGCAGCAGCCGTTTACGACGTTTTCGAGGGCCGTCGGCGAGACGCTCACGGGAACGCCCGTCTCCTCGCGCAGGCGCTGGTCAAGCCCTCGCAGCATCCCGCCGCCGCCCGACAGGACTATGCCGTAGTACATGATGTCGGAGGCCAGGTCGGGAGGTGTGAGATCGAGGGTGTCCCTGACCGCGCGCACGATTCCGGCGATGGGCTGGGACAGGGCACTGCGAATCTCCTCGGACTCGATGCGGGTACTGCGGGGCATGCCCGTCACCGCGTCGCGCCCGTTGACCTCCACGTCCAGCTCCTGGGCCAGGGGGGCGGCGGAACCAACCTTAATCTTGACAATCTCGGCCGTCCGCTCGCCAATGTCGAGGTTGTAGGCCTCTTTCACATGGGTGAGTATGGCCTCGTCGAACTCATCGCCGGCCACGCGGACCGACTTGGAGACCACCAGACCTCCCATGGAGATGACGCCCACCTCGGTGGTGCCGCCGCCGATGTCCACAATCATGGAGCCTGTGGGCTCCTCGACCGGCAAGTCCGCGCCGATGGCCGCGGCCACGGGCTCGTCGACCAAGAAGGCCTGACGGGCACCGGCTTGGACGGCGGCCTCGAAGACCGCCCTCTTTTCGACGGACGTGACCCCGCAGGGAACGCCGATGACCAGACGTGGCCGAGGTGACCAAGGCCTGGGCTTGACGCCGCGCACCTTTTGGATGAAGTAGCGCAGCATCACCTCGGTCACGTCAAAGTCCGCAATGACGCCATCCTTCATCGGCCTCACGGCAACGATGTTGTCAGGGGTACGCCCCATCATGCGCTTGGCCTCGGCACCCACAGCCAGCACGCGGTTGTGGGTCTGGTCGATGGCCACGACGGAGGGCTCGTTCAGGATTATGCCGTCCTCGCGGGTCGCCACAAGCGTGTTGGCGGTGCCGAGGTCTATGGCGATGTCGCTGACCCCCTGACGGGAAAAGGCGTCAAAGATGGACATGGTCGCAGATCTCTCTTGGACTTAGGCGCCGAAGAAGATGCCGATCTCACGCTCGGCGGAGGCCGTCGAGTCGGAGCCGTGGATGACGTTCTGGTCGACGGACAGGCCGAAGTCGCCGCGGATGGTGCCAGGGGCGGCCTTGGCGCAGTCGGTGGGGCCCATGAGGCGGCGCATGTTGGCCACGGCGTTCTCGCCGGAGATGACCATCTTCACGACGGGGCCGCTAGTGATGTAGGAGATGAGGCCCTCGTAGAAGGGCTTACCCTTGTGTTCGGCGTAGTTGGCGGCGGCCTGCTCGGGGGTCACCATCTCGAGCACCATGCGCTCGATGGTGAGGCCGGAGCGCTCGATGCGGCTGATAATCTCGCCCGCGTGATGGGCGGCGACCGCGTCGGGCTTAATCATGATGTAAGTCTTCTCGATAGCCATGTACGTACCTTTCTTTGGTTGACGATGGCCAAGGCAGGGCCCCGGCCGGTGCAAACAGCGCAGGTAAGCCGCGCCGATTACCAAGTATGGAAAACCGTTTGCGAATCGGGCCCAGCCGCGGGGCCTATTCCACAGGAGCCTCGTCGGGCACGGGCTCGCCTTCGGGAATCTCAGCCTCGGGGTTCTCGCCTTCGGGAATCTCAGCCTCGGGGACCTCGGCTTCGGGGGCGTCGACCACGGGGGCGTCGGCAACAGGCGCCTCTGCAACAGTAGCGTCTGCAACAGGGGCCACCGCAGCGGCGTCGGTGCCGGAGAAGGTGCTGGCGTCAACCGAGGAGTGGGCCTCGTTGGCCTCGGACACCTTCCAGCCGATGCCGTCACGCACCAGCGTCACGTCGTACTCGACGGTTCCGCCCTCAGGCAGGGTCACAAGCACATAGGCCGTGGAGTCGGAGGGCGAGGCGAGGCTGTAGTCCAGCCCCTGTACGTCGTGGGAGCTGCCGCGGGTCACGCTGGCCAGCTGGGCCTGGCGGTCGGTCTCGGTCGTACCCGAGGCCCAGCCGCTGGCCGTGTAGTTGCCCGACTCGGCGGCGGTGAACACGGAGTTGATGGACGACTCCTGCGAGGGCACGCCGATGCCCATGACCAGGAAGGCCACGACGGCGACGGCCAGCAGGGCCACGAGGACGATGACGGCGACGAGCGCGACCTTGAGGCCGGTGCGCTGGCCGTCCTGCCTCCTCTCTGCCTTGATGGCCTTTTTGCCCTGGGCCTCAATCTGGTCGTCGGTCAGGGTGAAGAAGCCCGATTGTTCCGGAGAGGGCATGACCTCGCCGGAGCGGCCCAAGGGATCGAGCGGGTCGACCGAGGCGTTGCCCGAGCCGAGGGAGGCGATGAGGTTGGCGGTGCTGCCTGCGGACCGGTCACCCGTGACGGTGCCGGCTAGGCTGGTTGCGGCTGCCTTGGCGCGCTCATAGTCGGCCTGGGCGGGCGGCAGGAGCTGGTAGCCGTCGGCCACGGCCTCCTCGAAGGACTGAACGGCCTCCACCATGCGGTTGGCGGCCACGTAGGCCTGGCCCAGGTTGGACAGAATCATGTTGCGCTCGTTGGCGTCCTGGGAGAAGTCCAAGGCGGTGCGGTAGGCACTGGCGGCATCCTCGGGCCTGCGCATCTGCACAAAGCAGACGCCCAGGTTGATGAGGGCCTTCGCAGGGTCGGGGTTGTTGGCCTCTAGGGCCGCCTTGCGGTAGGCGATGCCAGCCGAACGGGCGTCGCCCAGGCGCGAGAAAGCGCCGCCCAGGGCCAGCCAAGCCTTGTAGGCGCCCTGGTAGCTGGTGTCCTCAAGCGCGCGCCGTAGCGACTCGACGGCACCTGTGTAGTCGCCAATGGCGACCTGGGCCTTGCCGAGGTTTGTGTAGATAGCCCCGATATTGGTGTAGGTGGGATCCCCAATCGCCTTGGTGTAGGCTTCGACGGCGTCCTGCACGCGACCCATCCTCATGAGGGCGTTGCCCCTCAGGTGACAGGCCTCGCCGCTCCCCGGCCCCTCCGTGCAGGCCGAGAAGAGGATGGCCGCCGTCTCCCAATCCCGCGCGTCGTAGGCCGCTTTAGCCCTGTTGAAGGTCGAAATGTCCACCGTGTCTCCTTGTCTGCGCGCCCGTCGCGCAGCTACTTGCCTGTGCTCGTGCGGGGCTGGTCCTTATTCCGTGCTCTCTTCTGCGCTCTCGTGCCTGATTGTCACGCTCTTAATCTCATCGCCAGCGCGCAGCTGCTTGATGACCTCGGTGCCGGACAACGTCTGGCCGAAGACCGTGTAGCCGCTGTCCAGGCTGTGCTGGGGACCCAGGCAGAAGTAGAACTGGGAGCCTGCCGAGTCGGGCGCCATGGAGCGGGCCATAGCCAGAGCGGCGTCGTCGTGCTTGTTGTTGGGGTTGGTGCGGAACTCGGCCTTGATGCAGTAGCCGGGGCCGCCAGTGCCGGGACGGGGGGCGCCGGGCTTGCCGCCGCGGGCGACCTCCTCGGGGGTCAGGTCGCGGGTGTTGGGGTCACCGCCCTGGATGACGAAGCCGGGGACGAAGCGGTGGAACTTGGTGCCGTTGTAGAAGCCCTTCTCCGCCAGCTCGCAGAAGTTGGCGACGTGGATGGGGGCGCCGGCGGCGTCGAGCCTGGCCTCAATCGTGCCCTTGGTGGTCTCAAATACAGCAACCTCGTCGCCCTTGGTTTCGTAGACGGGGGTGTAGAGCGCCATGTCGTAATCTCGCTTTCTTGTCAGAGCGCGGTGGGTCCCGCACTGGGATGGACAAAAATCCGTCTAACAACGATACCAGTCACCGCGGGCCATTCCCACTGCATCCGCCCACTTCCCCTGAATCGCGAAAAACCATCGAAAGAGACTAAGGCGCCCGCCGGACCCGGTGGGTTCGGTGGGCGCCGGGGCCTGGCTGTGGGAAGCTCGCTTAGTCAGCGGGAGCAGCGGGCGCGGCACCCTCGTAGTTGGCGTCGTAATCGGCCTTGTACACGTTCACGCCGCCCTCACCGTTGTCGGCGGAGAGAATCTGCGAGATCTGCTCGCTAGCGGCGTCGGGGTTGTCACCGGCCTGGACGGACGCGTTGAGCGATTCGACCAGGACGCGGATGCGGTTGGACAGGTCGTTATAGAGGTTGGCGACGGCGGCCTTGGACTCGGCATAGGAGGTGCCGGTCACGTCGAGGGCATTCACCTCGGCCATCTGCCGGTCGATGTCGCTCTGGACCTGCAAGGCGTTGTCCAAGGCAGCCTGACGGGTGGCCAGGTCGGCGTTGAGGACGTCCTCGCTGTTGAACTGGTTGGCGACGGCGACAATGGAGTCGTTGTAGCCAGCCAAGGCGTTATAGGCTCCGGACAGGCTGTCGTAAACCGATTGCTCAGTGGGTGCGACAGGTGTCTCAACCGGGGCGACCGCATCTGCAGGCTCCGAGACGGACTGGTCGGTCCCGGTTGACGTGCTGTCGGCGGTCGTGCTGGTGGCGGCGGACAGCTGCTGGTTGGCCGTCGTGGTGCCGGACTTCCAAGGCTGGAAGACGATGAGCAGGATGGCCAGGATGATGACCACCACGAGCACTGCTATGAGGACGATGGGCCACTTGGGCGACTTGTTCATGCTGTCGGTGTCAAAGGAGCGCAGGGGCTGGTGCTGGGCGGGGACGGACGAGTTCATGGGTGTGGCCCCGCTGGCACCGCGCGCGTCCCGCCTGCCGGCCTGCTGCCGGTAGCCCTGGGGCGCCTCCTGCTGCTGGTAGGCCTGCTGCTGGTAAGACTGCTGTTGGTAGGCCTGCTGCTGGTAGGCCTGGCGCGCGTCCTGCTGATAGGCGTCCTGGGGATAGGCGGCCTGGTCGGGCATGGATTGCGCGGCCTGGGCGCGGTACTCGGCCTGGCCCTGCTGGGCACGGGCGAGACCCGCTTGTACATCACCGTGGCAGACCGGACAGATGTTAGCATCCGGCTTGATGTTGCTTCCGCAATACGGGCATTGCATGTCGTGCCTCCTGAAGGTTGCTGGTTCGGTTCTGGTGCATGTGTGGCGGCAACGCTTACGGACCATCCTATACCCCTCAGCACAAAAAAGCGCGCGCGACCAGAGCCGCACGCGCCTATACAACTAAAAACACTAGTTTCAACCTAAACCCTTAAGATAGACTTAAGAGGGAGTAACTCTAACGTTTAAGTCAAAGGTTAGATTATCTATTCAGGACGCTGCCGGCCGCAGAGGGTGCAGAAACGGCCTTCGTTATCCTTCTTGCCGCAGACGCAGTCCCAAGTTCCGTCGCCAGGGGCGGACGCGGGGGCGCTGGCAGGCATGACCGTCGTCGCCTGACCTGCGGGTACCGCCGCCACCGGCTCCGCCTCCTCGGTCACGACAGGCATGGGCTGGGTGCGGGCGACATCCCCTTGGACGGGGGCGGCGTGCCTGGCAAAGTCCGGGTAGTAGGCTGCCTGAGCCGCGGGGGCGGGGGCAGGCTCGACGACGCGAGTCGCGTGACGGGCGTCGACAGGGGCGGCGCCGAGGTCGTCCAGCTGGCCGCGGATGGCGCTCACGTCGCTCACCAGCTTGAGGGTCAGGAAGAGAAGCTCCCAGACGATGCGGGTCAGGAGCTCGCCCACGATGACGCACAGGAGGAGCAGGCCCGCGGCCTCGGCAAAGGTCGCTATGGAGTAGCGGATAGCCTCGACGAGCAGAAGGATTGCCAAGGCGATGCCAAAGACGAGGATGGCCACGGCGCACAGGATGTAGAGGAACTTGAAGATGGGGGCGATGATGAGCTTCTCGAAGCCGAAGAAGGCCCGTGACCCCTTGTGCACCCCCGACCTCTCATGGGGGACCAAAGCCACGTAGATAATGACGGTCAGCAACAGCGTGAGCACCGCGCAGATGCCCATCAGCCAGGCTAGGCCAGTCCCACTCCCAAGGGCCTCGTTAAGCAGGCTCTCCGTGTCCCAGACGTTCATATCGTCCTCCTTCCCCCGCGGGCCGGGCGGCGGTTCCGCAGGCGAATAGCTCAAGCTGCATTTTCATTTGACATCAAGGATAGCACGCGGCCCCTTTCAGGTGGGTGCCTTTCGTACCGGCCGCTTGCCAATGTTGCCCGG
>CAZEAF010000001.1:0-102768 GCA_964510125.1 uncultured Coriobacteriaceae bacterium | reverse complement strand
GCCCCACGGCCCTTTCCGTTCTCTGCCGACAAGGCCTCGACCAGCCTGAATAAAACAGTGTTTTCATGAGGTAGGGCCCGCGGATGCTGCGCCTGTGCGACAGAAATTGGCGCGGGGAGTAGTATCGGTTGGTCTAGGCCGTGCGCCATTTTCAGCGCACCGACAATGCCGCTCTGCCCTGTGGCGAGGTTGCAAAGGAGTGTTCCAACGTGAAGTCTGCCGAGATCCGCGAGTCGTTCCTCTCGTTCTTCACCGAGAGAGGCTGCCGTCGCTTCGCCTCGTCGTCGCTCATCCCCGACGACCCCTCGCTCCTGCTCGCCAACGCGGGCATGAACCAGTTCAAGCAGTACTACCTGGGCAAGAAGACCATGGCCGAGGTTGGCGCGTGCTCCTGCCAGAAGTGCCTGCGCACCAACGACATCGACAATATCGGCCACGACGGCCGCCACCTGTCCTTCTTCGAGATGCTGGGCAACTTCTCCTTTGGCGGTTACACCAAGCGCCAGGCCTGCGAGTGGGCCTTTGAGTTCATCACCTCGCCCGAGTACCTGGGCCTGCCGCTCGACAGACTCTACTTCACCATCTTCACGGATGACGACGACGCCCACGACATCTGGCGCGCGATTGGCGTGCCCGAGGACCACATTTCCCGCCTGGGCGAGGACGATAACTTCTGGGCGGCCGGACCCACCGGTCCCTGCGGCCCCTGCTCCGAAATCTACTTCGACCAGGGCCCCGAGGTGGGCTGCGGCGAGCCCGACTGCCACCCTGGCTGCGACTGCGACCGCTTCTTGGAGTTCTGGAACCTCGTCTTCACCCAGTACGACCGCCAGGAGGACGGCACCCTGCTGCCCCTGCCCCACCAGAACATCGACACGGGCATGGGCCTGGAGCGCATCGCGGCCATCACACAGGGCTTCTCCACCAACTACGACTCCGACATCCTGCGCGGCCTCGTGGCCTGCGGCGAGCGCCTGACTGGCACGGCCTACGGGGCCGACCCCAAGGCCGACATGTCCCTGCGCATCTTGGCCGACCACACCCGCGCGGTCACCTTCATGATTGGCGACGGTATCCTGCCCTCCAACGAAGGCCGCGGCTACGTCCTGCGTCGCCTTCTGCGCCGTGCCATCTACCACGCCCGCATGCTGGGCCTCGAGGGCCATTTCCTGGGGACCTTCATTGACCAGGTCATCGACGAGATGGGCGACGCCTATCCTGAGATTGTGGAGAACTCCGAGCTCGTCCACCGCATCGCCGCGGCCGAGGAGGACCGCTTCTCCGCCACCCTGCGCACCGGCCAGACCTTCCTGGACGAGGCCCTGACCCAGCTCCAGCCCGACCAGGTCCTGCCCGGCGACGTGGCCTTCAAGCTCCACGACACCTACGGCTTCCCAATCGACCTCACCGTCGAGGCCGCCCAGGCTGCCGGCCACGGCGTGGACGAGGAGGGCTTCAAGGCCGCCATGGACGAGCAGCGCGCCCGTGCTCGCGCCCAGGTAAAGGACGTGGTGTGGGGCCAGTTCGACACGGTGTGGGTGGCCCTGTCCGACAAGTTCGGCGCCGACGAGTTCGTGGGCTACGACCAGGACAGCTGCGAGACCCATATCCGCGCCCTGGTCATGGACGAGGCCGCCGCTGATGAGGCCAAGGAGGGCGACAAGGTCGACGTCCTGCTGGAGTCCACGCCCTTCTACGCCGAGATGGGCGGCCAGGTGGGCGACACCGGCACCATAGCGGGCGACGGCTTTGCGCTCGAGGTCCTCAACACCACCAAGGCCGAGAAGACCCTCACTGTCCACCACTGCCGCGTCATGGCGGGCAAGGTCACCACTGGCGCTACCTGCACCGCCTCTATCGACCGCACCCGTCGCGAGCGCATCCGCCGCAACCACACGGCCACCCACATCCTGCATGCCGCCCTGCGCCAAGTACTGGGCTCCCACGTCAACCAGGCAGGCTCCCTTGTCGAGCCCAACCGCCTGCGCTTCGACTTCACCCACTTCCAGGCCATGACGGCAGACGAGCTGACCCGGGTCGAGCATCTCTGCAACGAGACCATCATGTCCAACCTGCCAGTCACGACCCGGGTCTGCGGCATCGAGGAGGCCAAGGCTTCGGGCGCCATGGCGCTCTTCGGCGAGAAGTACGGCGACGTGGTCCGCGTGATTGACGTCAAGGGCTTCTCCCGCGAGCTCTGCGGCGGCACCCATGTGTCCAACACCGCCGAGATTGGCCTGCTCAAGATTGTGTCCGAGGGCTCGGCCGCTGCCAACACGCGCCGCATCGAGGCTGTGACCTCCTATGACGCCCTGGAGCTTCTCAACCATGAGAGCGCCCAGCTCAAGGCCATCTCGGACGCCCTCAAGGTGCCGGCAAAGGACGCCCTGGGCCGTGTGCGGGGCCTGGAGGAGGCCGTTCGCGCCTTTGAGGACGAGCGCAAGCGGGCTCAGCAGGCCGAAGTGGCCCAGAAGGCCGAGGGCATCGTGTCCGAGGCTGTGGACGCCCAGGGCTACAAACTGGTCGTCGCCCGCATCGACGGCCTGGACGCCGAGGGCCTGCGCGCCGAGTGGGATGTGGTCCGCGGCAAGCTGGGCGAGGCCTGCGCGGTCGTGCTCGGCACCAAGACCGCTTCTGGCTCGCCCCTGCTGCTGGCAGCCGGCACCGACGCCGCGGTGGCCGCCGGCTTCCACGCCGGCAAGACCATCAAGTCCATCGCCCCTGCCATCCAGGGTGGCGGTGGTGGCCGTCCTCAGATGGCCCAGGCCGGTGGCCGCGACGCCGAGGGCATCGACCAAGCCCTGTCCCAGGCCCGCGCGGCACTTGCGCCTAACGCTTAACCTGAGATTTAGAGTCAGGGGGCCTGACGCATGCGTGTGCTGGCAATGGACATAGGGGAGAGGCGCGTAGGCCTGGCCTTCGCTGACACCGCCCATGCGATTGCCATGCCCCTTCCGGTCATGACGACCGAGGAGGTGCGGTCGCTGGCACGCCCGTTTCGCAATGTCGTTGAGGACCACGAGCCCGAGCTCCTGCTCTCGGGTTTGCCACTCACCATGGCAGGCGAGCGGGGCAAGCAGGCCGAGAGGGTGGTGGCCTTTGCCCAGGCGGTCGCTGAGGGGCTGGACATACCGCTCGAGTTTGTGGACGAACGGCTCTCCTCGTCCCAGGCAAAGCGCATCATGCACGAGCAGGGGATGACTGAAAAGCAGATGCGCGGTAAGCTAGACAGCGTAGCCGCCTCGTTGTTCCTTCAGTCATGGCTGGACGGACGGATTTCGCAATCGACGGAGGATGCATGAGTCTCAAGCCGATAGACCCCAACGCCCTGCGGGACTCCCAGGATCAGGGCGCCGATAACTTCACCCAGGGTGCCAGGGGCATTCACCACTACGACACCCAGGCGTTCAAGATGTCCGACAAACAGGAGAACCCCCACCGAATCCGCCTCTTCGGCATTATCGCCGCAGCCGTGGTCCTCGTGGTGGCGGTGCTCGCCATCATCATCATCCCCCGCTACCTGGGCGACAACCAGCAATCGGACACTGTGGCCGCGGGCACCGAGGTCACGGTGGTCATTCCCTCGGGCGTCGGCGCCGGCGACATAGCCCAGCTCCTGCAGGAGGCCGGGGTCATCTCCTCCACCACCTCCTTCATGACCGAGGTCGAGAGCAACCGGGCCAGCAACCAGCTCAAGCCCGGCACCTATGTCTTTGTGGGCGGGGACAGCTATGCCGATGTCGTGGCCCAGCTCATAAAGGGCCCCGATGAGACCTCCATCACCATCCCCGAGGGCTTCACGGTCTCCCAGATTGCCGCCCGCGTGGAGCAGGTCCTGGGCATCCAGGCCTCCGACTTCCTGACCCAGGCCAAGGCCTCCAACTACTCCACTGACTATGACTTTTTGGCCGGCGCTTACGGCGACTCCCTGGAAGGCTTCCTCTACCCGGACACCTACCAGTTCGCCCAGGGCGTCACGGCCGACGAGGTCATCCGGACCATGCTGGACCAGTTCAAGATTGCCACGTCTACGGTCGACTTCTCCACGGCCACACTGGCCGACGGCACGGTCCTCACAAAGTACCAGGTGGTGACTATCGCCTCGCTCATCGAGCGCGAGGCCGCGCTGTCCGGTGAGCGGCCCCTGGTGTCCTCGGTCATCTATAATCGCTTGAACGCCGGCATGTACCTGCAGATAGACGCGGCCATCGCCTACGCCACGGGCAACACGGGTCTGCTCTCCTACGATGACCTTATGGTCGACTCGCCCTACAATGTCTACCTGTACCTGGGTCTTCCCGCAGGGCCCATCTGCTCGCCCTCCATCGACTCCATCCGCGCGGCCGCTGCCCCCGAGGCCACTGACTTCTACTACTACGTGGCCGCGGTGAACGACGAGGGCCAGCTGGACGGCTCCCACACCTTCTGCACGAACGAGGATGAGTTCGTCGTCGCCAAGGACGCCTACAACGTGGCGGTTGGCCTAGCCGAGGCGCCCGAGGAGGAGCCTGTTCCCGAAGAGGGCGAGCCTGTGGAACCCGATTTCCAGTAACAGGCCCCTGAGTCCCACGTGCCTGCCTTGGACTTTGCATATCCCAAAGGCTTTCTTGCGCCCGCCGCCCTGGCCCTCCTGGTCGCCGCGGCGGGCCTTTGCGTGGCCCTTTGCAGGGCCGACCTGCGCGAACGCCGCCTTCCCAACGCCCTTGTTGCCGCCCTGTGGGCCTGCTTTGGCTTGCTGTGCCTAGCACTCTCGCCTGACCTTGCCGCCTTCGGGGCCTCGCTGGCCTGGGGGTTGGGCACCCTGGTGGTCTTGACTGGCGTCGAGCTGGCCTGGAGGCGTGTCAGCGGCGGCAGCCACGGGGTGGGACTGGGAGACGTTAAGCTCCTGGGGGCCTTTGCCCTTATGCTGCACGGTTATGTCCTTGTCCAGGTCGGCCTCGCCTGCATCCTTGCTCTGGTCGCCAACCTGCCCCGTGGCCGCAGGACTTTTGCCTTTGGGCCTTATTTGTGTCTAGCCGGATGGTGCCTGCTCGTCGTTTTCCTGGCGGAGTTGGTCTGATGCTACAATCGAGGGGAAAACGACGCGCATGATAAGAGGCGGTTGGCGGTAGAGGATGCAAGGGCAGGACAGGGACGTCAATGACAACGGGGTCAAAAGGCCTGCCGCACAGGCCGGGGACGTCCAGGCCCGCCATGCCCACGCACAGGTTAGGCATCTTGGCTTCAGGCCCCGGGCCCTGCTGGAAAAGACCGGCTACACGGTCCACTCCGGCTGCGACCACGTCTTTTTCATCGGCTTTCTGGGGGTCGGCAAATCCACTTTGGCCCGCAACCTCGGGGAGATGTTCAACCGCCGCCATTTCGACACCGACCGCATGGTGGTCCACACCGAGCGTATGAGCGTGGCGCAGATTTTTGCCACCCTGGGGGAGGAGCGCTTCCGCGAGCTGGAGGAGCACGTCCTGCGCTCCCTCGTGGCCGAGAAGAGCTGCCTGGTCTCTTGCGGGGGCGGCATTGTCGAGCGCCAGACCAGCGTCGACCTCATGCATCAGATGGGCAAGGTCGTCTTTTTGGACGGCGACCTGGACGAGGCCCTTTCCCACATCAGTCACCCCGAAATTAGACCCGACTTCCTGACCTACGAGGAGGCCGAGAGTCTGCTGGCCCACCGCCAGCCCCTCTACAAGGCCGCGGCTGACATCGTGGTGGACACGCGCGGCCTCACCTTCACCCAGATGGCCTACGTGGTGGGGGAGCGCCTCTACGACGAGGGCCTGCTCTGACGTTTTCCCCACACATACGGATATAGTATCCCCGGCGAGTCACTCGCCCCTGATGCACAGGCACCACTGACAGAGAAAGGAACCGCTTTGCCCGCCTCATCCGCTTGCGCCCACGTTGCCTACCTGCGCTCCCTCATGGCTGAACGCGGCTACGACGCCGTCGTTATCCGCAACAACCCCGACATCCGCTGGCTCACCGGGGTCGTCCGCGTCCTCGACGGCGAGGTCGCCCACGCGGCCTTCGTCACAGCCGACGGCCTCTGGCTTCACACCGACTCACGCTACCACAACGCCTTCGTGACCCAGCTGGGCCCGGAGTCTGGCTGGGTTGTCGACATGGATGCGGTCGGCCAGGCCGACTGGGTGGCCCGCCAGGCCCGCAAGTCCCATGCCCGAGTCTTGGCCGTCGAGGACACCCTGACCCTGTCTTTCTACGAGGAGCTGCAGGCCAGCCTGGCCGCGGCCTCCGTCGCCTGCCTGATGCCCCGCCTCCATGGCGACCTGGTGGAAGCTCGCGCCGTCAAGGACGCCGGTGAAATCGCGGCCATGCGCGCCGCCCAAGCCATCACCGACCAGGCCTTTGCCCATATGGCGGCCACCATCCGCCCTGGCATGACCGAGCTGGAGCTTAGGGCCGAGCTGGACAACTTCATGCTCTCCCATGGGGCTGACTCCCTCTCCTTCGACTCCATCGTGGCCAGCGGTCCCAACACTGCCAACCCCCACGCACAGCCGGGCGGCCGCGTCGTCCAGAAGGGCGATTTCGTCCTCATGGACTTTGGCGCGGGCCTGGGCGATTACAAGAGCGACATGACCCGCACGGTCTGCGTGGGCGCCCCCACTGACCAGCAGCGCAAGATTTATGACACAGTCCGCATGGTCAACGAGGCTTGTGAGGCCGCGGTCAGGCCCGGCGTCACCGGCCGCTCTGTCCACGAGCTGGCCGTCCGCCTTATCGACGAGGCCGGGTTCGGCGGTCTCTTCGGCCACGGCCTGGGTCATGGGGTGGGCCTCGAGATTCACGAGCAACCCTGCCTCAACGCACGCGACAAGCACGTCCTAGTGCCGGGCAACGTGGTCACCGTCGAGCCGGGCATCTACCTGCCTGGCTTGGGCGGTGTGCGCTTGGAGGATTACGGCGTGGTGACCGAGGACGGCTACGAGGTCTTCACCCAGTCGCCTCACGAGCTGGTTGTCATCGACGCCTAGGGCCTCTCGCGCCCCTCTCGTGGGGAGATGCTGCGGGGATGCGTCAAAACTCCTTGAACAGTCCCTGTGGGCGCGCTACCATCGCTTCTATTGGATGATGTCCGGCAACCCGCCGGGCGGGGAGACGAAGGGTTCCACCTGTGACTACTCTTGGCATCAACGATCTTAAGGCCGGCCTCGGCGTCAACATCAACGGTAAGGACTGCGTCGTCCTGGAGGCCCAGCACGTCAAGCCGGGCAAGGGCAACACCTACGTCCGCACCAAGTATCGCGATATCCGCACCGGCCGCGTGAACGAGCAGAACTTCCAGCAGTCTGCCAAGTTCGAGAGCGTCCTTATGGAGACGCGCGAGATGCAGTACCTCTACCAGGACGGCGACACCTACTGGTTCATGGACAACGAGACTTACGAGCAGACCCCTGTCGAGGCAGCCACCATCGGCGATGAAGTCAAGTTCCTCAAGGAGAACGATGTCTGCCTGATGCAGTACGCCAACGGTGTGCTCTACGAGGTCGACCCGCCCATGTTCATCGAGGTCGAGATTACCGAGACTGACCCCGGCTTCAAGGGCGACACCGTCCAGGCCGGCACCAAGCCCGCCAAGATTGAGACCGGCGCCACGATTTCCGTCCCGATGTTTCTCAACGTGGGCGACAAAATCAAGGTCGACACGCGCGAGGGCAAGTACATTTCCCGCGTCTAGCCTTTTCGGCTTTTGCAGCCCGCAGAGCCGCAAGCGATGGGCACAGGGGCATATGCGAGACGTCTGGGCTGGTGGTTTGACGACCGCCAGCCCTTTTTATCAGCAAGGGGGCGCGGTGATGGCCAAGGACAGGGATGACGCCGTGGGCGCCAACGCGCCGGCCGACCTCGTGAGCATCGCCGCCCCTGTCGAGGCCACCGTCACCGTTGAGCGCAGTGTCTTTTGCGCCCATGCCGTCCCTGTCCGCGACGAGGCCCAGGTCATGGGGGAGCTGGCGGCACTCCGCGCAGCCACCCCCAAGGCCCGCCACGTGGTGTGGGCTTATGCCCTGGCTGACGGGCGCACGCGGTGCTCGGATGACGGGGAGCCCCAGGGGAGCTCGGGCAAACCCACCCTAGAGGTCCTCACCCACGCGGGCCTGGTAGATACAGCCCTGCTCACCACCCGTGTCTTCGGCGGTGTCCTTCTGGGCGTGGGCGGGCTGGTGAGGGCCTACACAGCGGCCGCACAGGCGGCGCTCGACCAGGCCCGGCGGGTCGTCCGCACACGCTGCACGCCGGCAGTCCTTACCTGCGACTACGGCTCGTACGAGCGCCTGGCCGGCCTTGCCGCGCGCTTTGGCGGGACCGTCGAGGATCCGGCCTTCGCTGCCGACGTGACCTTCACGGCCCTCTTTCGCGGCCAGGTCCCGCCGGACTTTCTGACGGCCGTGCGCGAGGCCACGCGGGGCTGCATTGTCCCCACCATTGGCCCCACGGTCATCCGGGAGGTCCCCGATGGCAGGGCTTAGCCCCAAGGGGGACGACGGCAAACGGCCCGGGCTGCTCGGCCAAATCGCGGGCTTTGGCGTGGTGGGCGTCATCGCCTTCGTCATCGACTACGGCCTGCTCATCCTGCTGACCGAGCTCCTCGGTATGCCCTACCTCGTCTCCGCCACAATCTCGTTTATCGTGTCCACGGTCTTCAACTACCTGGCCTCTATGCGCTATGTCTTTGCCCACAAGGAGGGCATGAGCAGGCGGCGCGAGTTCGTCGTCTTCGTGATTCTGTCCACCATCGGCCTGGGCCTCAACGACCTTTTCATGTGGCTGGGCACCGACCTGCTGGGCGTGCCCTACTACCTCACGAAGATAGTGGCCACGGGGCTGGTCATGGTATGGAACTTCGTCACCCGCAAGAAGTTCTTGGACGGCAGTTAGAGCTCAACGCCCACCAAGACGGTCTCGGACTCAAGCTCGATGCCGAAGGTCTTGCGCACGCCGTCGCGCACGTACCTGGCCAGCTCGACGATGTCGGCCGCCGTGGCCCCGCCCCGGTTGGTGAGGGCCAGGGTGTGCTTGGAGGAGAGGCGGGCAGGGGAGTCCTCGCCGTGCACGCCAAAGCCCCGGCCGAAGCCCGCGTGCTCGATGAGCCAGGCGGCCGATGTCTTGACCCCGCCCTTGGCCGGGTAGCGCGGGGCGTCCTCAGGCAGGCTCTCAGCGTCGCGGACAGTCAGGTAGGGGTTGGTGAAGAAGGACCCGCTCGACCACCGGTCGTGGTCCTGGGCGCTTTCCCCCTCGGCCTCCAGCATGGCCTTGCTCGACCTCACCGCCAGCACCTCCTGGCGCACGAGGGTGCTGGGCTGGGGCTCGCCCACGTTAACGCCCAAGGCCGCCGCCAGCTGGGGGTGTTCAACCGTGGTCATGGGGTCGCGGGCAAAGCCGAAGGTGGCCTCGAGCACGACCCAGCGGGGGGTGGGGAACCAGCGGCCGCCGGTTCTGAGCGACTCCTCCAGGTTCTCGCGCAGGACCGAGCTGCGGTAGCCCGGGTGAATCTTGCTCGCGGCCACATAGCGGACGTTGCCGGTCTTGCGGTCGAGCAGGTGCAGGGAGACCAGGGACGAGGCCATCTCCTGCCCGTAGGCGCCCACGTTCTGCATGCAGGCGCTGCCGATGCAGCCGGGGATGCCCGAGAGGGCCGCCGCCCCGGAGAGCCCCCGCTCAACGCTCTGCCGCACCAGGTCGTCCCAGGTCACGCCCGCCTCGCAGGAGATAAGGACAGCGTGGCGGGCGTCGGGGCCGCGCTGGGGCAGGACGTGGATTCCGGCGCAGGCCGGATGGACCACGACGCCCTCGAAGCCCTCGTCGCAGATAAGAACGTTGGACCCGCCGCCAAGAACCAGCAGGGGCAGGCCCAGGCGGTCGGCGGAGATGACGGCCTCGGCCATCTCGTCGATGGTCTCAGGCTCGCAGAAGGTGCGCGCAGGCCCTCCCACGTGCAAGGTCGTGTGCCTGGCGAGCTGCTCGTCGTGGTTCGTCCTCATGGCCGTCCTCCTGGTTTCGTCCCCGATTAATAGCTATGTCCCATCATAACAGGGTGTGTAAAGGGGTCGTGTATTGGGGGAGATGTGATAAGCAGGGGTGATAACAGGGGAGGTGTGATATGCGCTTCCCATGACACGCACCCGACCCCGTCACGCGGGGTAGTCGCCGGCGGCGAGCCTCCAGAAGTGGCGGGCGGCGCGGTCGAGGGGATGGCGGGCGGCTTTGACCTCATAGGTGCCGAAGTCCTGCGCCCCATCCACCCTGAGCTCGCGAAAGACCATGTCGTCGGTCTCGTCGGGGTCATCGGGCCTCAGGCTGCCGAGCAGCCGGGTGTTTGGGTTCTTGAGCCCAAAGTATAACGCGCGCTGCTCCCGGGCAATGTCGTTGATGGTTCCTGTACCTTCGGCGATTGCGGAAAAGCGGGGCATGACGCCAGCCTGTCGGCACTTCCCAACCAGGTAGGCATGCAGGTGGTTGGAAGACCCCGCCGTGACCATAGGGCGCCCGTCAAGGTCGACCAGATCGAGATAGGGCTTCTGGGCCAGCTCGCTCTCTCGGGGCACGAAAAGCCAGAGGCCCTGCCGCACGACCAAGCGGAAATCCAACCCGACTAACAGCTCAGGATGGGAACCTACGATGCCGATGGGCACGGTTCCCGCCACGACGGCGGTCACCACCTCGTCGGCTGTCATCTCCCAAACCGAGAGGGACACGCTGGGGCAGAGGTTGGCGTAGCGTTCGAGCAGGTCCTCGGGTAAGCCGATATAGCCCCCGGTCACAAGAGCGATGTCGAGGACCTGGCCGGTGCCGGGGCCGCCGGTGCCGGGGCCGTGCAGCCAGCCTGCCTGCCTGCGTCCCTCTACGAGCAGGGACGACCTCCCGGGTACGGCCAGGTTTCTGTCACAGAAGTCGTCGAACTCGTCCACGACCCTCTGGGCCTCGGCCGCGACCTGCCTGCCCCGGATGGTGGGCACGAATCCGGTCTTCCCCCGCTTGAGGAGGGGCTCGCCAACCTGGCGCTCCAAGGCCTCGACACTCTTGGTGACGGCTTGGCGGGACACGCCCAAGAGGGGAGCGGCGGCCGAGTAAGACCCCTTGGCGACAACCGTGACATATGCCCTGAGCTCGCGGATGTCCATGAGCCCTCCTCGCGTCCGGTAGAATAGACACGCCTTTCTGCAACCTATAGTTGCATAGTATGCAACTAAACAAAGCAGATTTCTCCCCAAAGGCTCCATATACTGATGATGGTGGCGCGCAAGGAATGCCTTGGGCCAAAAGGCACTCGTGGGGAGAGCTGCCGTCCAGAGGCGCCTGACGCGTCCCAAAACCCGGTGGCGCTCAAGGGGAGCGCCCGACATTCTCAAGGGAGAAGCTCATGGAGATCACCCGCAGGAACTTCATTGCAAGTGCAGCCGCTACCGCGGCTCTCACCGTAGGCACTGGCACCGCCCTCGCCGCCAGCTCGAGCGACACGGGCGGCGCCATGGAGGCCGCCAAGGAGGTTGGCACGTCCGGCGGCGCCGAGACTGCCGACGGCGACATCTTCGCCCGCCCCTATACCGACGAGTACGTGGTCGACATCTCCAAGGGCATCCCCAAGTGGTCCTTCGAGGTCGCCCCCGACCCCATCCCCGAGTCCGAGATCGCGGAGGTCGTCGAGGACGACATCATCGTCATTGGCGGTGGTATGTCCGGTTTCTGCACCGCTGCCTCCGCGGCCGAGCAGGGCGCCAGCGTGACCCTTTTCACCGCCTCCTCTACCCCCATCTCCCGCGGCGGCTCCAACTTCTCCGCCTACAACAAGGTCATCGAGGAGTACGGTATCGAGCGCCTTGACCCCGTGCCCTTCTTCTGGCGTGAGGAGAAGGCCGCCTCCTTCAGCATCGACCAACAGATGTGGATGCGCGGCTACAACAACTCCGAGGAGGCCATGAACTGGCTCATTGACCTCGTGCGCGAAAAGGGCGTCCAGGTCCACCTGGAGCGCGACAACATCAACGAAGGCGGCCCCGACTATGCCATCGGCTTTGCTGGTCCCGAGAGTTCGGACTCCGCCTCCACCGGCCAGCAGTTCGCCGTTGAGGCTGTGGCCCAGTTCGCCGAGGAAAAGGGCGCCAAGATTATCTACGACACCGTTGCTAAGCAGCTCGTCCGTGAGGATGACAACACTGGCGCGGTCACCGGCGTCATCGCCCAGAAGGCCGACGGCTCCTACGTCAAGTTCACTGGCCGCTCCATCGTCATGGCCACCGGCGGCTTCTGCGCCGACAAGAATATGGTCGCCAAGTACATCCCGCAGGTCATCCCGCTTGTGGGCACCGACCCCGTGGACGTCGACTACAACACCGGCTTTGCCCTGACCGGCATCTTCCCGGGTGACGGCCAGAAGATGGGTCTGTGGGTTGGCGCCGCCTGGCAGCACTGCTCCACCGCCCCCATCATGCAGTCAGCCTGGGGCGGCTCCAACGAGCCCTTGGGCTTCCATCAGGGCCTGAACGTCAATATGCGCACCGAGCGTTACCAGCGCGAGGACATGACCGCCCCCTACAGCGCCAACCACCTGCTCTCCCAGCCTGGCCATGTGTCCTGGGGCATCTGGACGGCTAACTTTGCCCAGCAGTGCGTGGACAACGGCCATGACTGGTACTTCTTCGGAAACACCTACGATGTGCCAGCAGCCGAGCCGGAGGCCGTCGTGGCCCTGTGGGACGCCGGTATCGAGTCTGGTTCCTATCTCAAGTGCGACACGCTCGAGGAGCTCGCCGAGAAGACCGGGCTTGACGCCGACAAGCTCAAGGCCGTCATCGAGCGCTACAACGAGCTGGTCGAGAAGGGCGAGGACGAGGACTTCCACAAGGACCCGACCTACCTCATCGAGATTGAAGAGGACGGCCCCTTCTATGCCACCCAGAACTATGCCATGTTTATGTCCACGGTAGGCGGCCTCAACACCAACTGCAACATGCAGGTCATGGACGCCACCGACACCCCCATCAAGGGCCTCTACAACGTCGGCCAGATGACGGGCAACATGTACGCCAACAACTATAACTTCGCCATCCCGGGCAACTGCTACGGCATCAACTGCATCACCTACGGCTACCTGCTCGGCCGCGACCTAGCTGCCAACAAGTTCGAAGACTAAGGAAGCAAAGGACGCGCCCTCCCGAGGGTGAGCATAAGGCCTCCGACCCCCTATTTTCTGTGCTTAGACGACCTGGAAGATGAAGAAATCCAGGTAGTGCGTCTCGGGCACGCCCCAGAGGATAGGGTGGTCGGGGGCCTGCTGGCGCTGCTCAAGCTGGCGAATCTGCACTCCTGCCTGCTGGGCGGCCTCGGAGATGGCGCTCATGAGCATGCTGGTGGACATGAAGTGGGAGCAGGAGCAGGTGGCAAGGTAGCCGCCGCGGGGCAGCATCCTCAGGGCGCTGCGGTTGATGCGCTCGTAGGCCTTCTTGGCGGCCTCGGTGGCGCCGCGGCTCTTGGTGAAGGCCGGCGGGTCGAGCACGATGAGGTCGAAGGGGCCGCCCTCCTTGCGCAGGGCCTCCTTGTCGCGGGCCAGCCTGTCCAGGTACTCCAGGGCGTCGCCGCAGGTGTAGGCCATCTTGTCGGTAAAGCCGTTGAGCTCGGCGTTTGTCTTTGCAGAATCCAGCGCTTCCTGGGAGATGTCCACGAGGCGCACTGACTTGGCCCCGCCGGCCGCGGCGTTGAGGCCAAAGGAGCCCACGTTGGAGAAGACGTCGAGCACCCGTTTGCCCGCAGCCAGCTGGCGGACGGCCCGGCGGTTGTACTTCTGGTCCAGGAAGTAGCCGGTCTTCTGGGAGTTCTCGATGTCGAGGGCGTAGCGGATGCCGCCCTCCTCGACCTCGAAGCACGTGGCGGGCGTCTCGGCGCAATCGCCCAGGTCGAACCAGCCCTTTTCCAAAGGCAGCCCCTCCTTGGCGCGGCTGGGCGCGTCGTTGCGCTCGTAGAGGCCTTGGATGTCCTGGCCAGCCTCGCGCAGGACTTTGACCAGCAAGGGGTAGATGACGGGGCGCAGGCGGTCCATGCCGACGGTGCCCACCTGGGCCACCAAGACTTTGCCGTAGCGGTCGACAATGAGGCCCGGGAAGCCGTCTGCCTCGGAGAAGATCACGCGGCAGGTCTCGGTGTCGGGCGCATGGCCCTCGAGCGACCGAGCGCCCAGGACGTGGGAGCGCATGCGCCAGGCCCACTCGATCTTCCGCTGCCAAAAGGCCTCGTCAATGCGGTCGTTGGCGTTGCGGGTGACGATGCGGACGCGGATCTTGGAGCCGAGCGAGAGCAGGCCTGTGCCCTGGTAGGTGCCGTTCTCCTCCAGCACGTCCACGACGTCGCCGTTGACAGCCTCCTGCCCGTCGATAGGGGCGGCGACGACCTTCTGGACCTCACCCTCGAAGACCCAAGGATGGCCGGTCTGGAGCTTGTGCACGGCCTTCTTGCTCACTATGACGGCAGGGTAGGGGCGGACCTGTTTCATGGGGTGCCTTTCCGGCAGGTCACACCTGCCTGTTTGCAAAGAGGGGCGCCGGCCGCCCGTTAGCCCGGATGCCCGCCGAGACAGGGCGGGCATCCGGGGGGACAGACGGTTCAACCGTTGCGCAATCTAGCGAATATACGGTAATTGTCCGACCTTTTGCCTGTCATAGCTCTATGATGCTTGAAAGTATCTGCAAATCAACAGGGAGACTTGCCATGCCGATTCCTGACCTACTCCGCCGCAACGCGGCAGCCTACCCCAACGAGGTCGCCCTCGTCGAGATTAACCCCCAGATTCAGGAACCCCGTCTTGTCACTTGGCGCGAGTACAACCTGATTGAGTCCACCGAAACCGAGCCCTACCGGCGCGAGATTACCTGGAAGGTCTTCGACGAGAAGTCTAACCGCATGGCCAACCTCTTGCTCTCCCGTGGCATACAGAAGGGCGACAAGGTGGCCATCCTGCTCATGAACTGCTTGGAGTGGCTGCCCATCTACTTCGGCGTCCTTAAGACCGGTGCCACCGTCGTCCCGCTCAACTACCGCTACACCTCGGCCGAGATTGAATACTGCGTCAACAAGTCCGAGGCCAACGTCTTGGTCTTTGGGCCCGAGTTCACCGGTCGCGTGGAGGAGGTCGCCCCGTCCCTGCACCGCAAGCGCCTCTTCTTCTACGTGGGCGACGACTGCCCCACCTTTGCCGAGAACTATCACGAGCTCGCAGCCAACTGCTCCTCGGCCGACCCCATGGTGCCGCTCTCTGCGGACGAGGACGCGGCCATCTACTTCTCCAGTGGCACGACCGGCTTCCCCAAGGCGATTCTGCACCACCACAGCAGCCTCTCCCAGGCGGCCGTCATGGAGCAGAAGCATCACGGCCAGACCCACGACGACGTCTTCCTCTGCATCCCGCCCCTCTACCACACGGGCGCCAAGATGCACTGGTTCGGGTCCCTCATCTCGGGCTCCAGGGCGGTCCTCTTGCGCGGTGTGAGCCCCCAGAACATCTTCAAGGCGGTCTCCCGCGAGCACTGCACCATCGTCTGGCTACTGGTCCCTTGGGTCCAGGACATCCTGGAGGCCCTGGAGAACGGGACGCTCAAAAAGGAGGACTACAACCTGGATCAGTGGCGCCTCATGCACATCGGGGCCCAGCCCGTGCCCGAGAGCCTCATCAAGCGCTGGAAGCAGTGGTTCCCCCACCACCTCTACGACACAAACTACGGCCTGTCCGAGTCCACGGGTCCCGGCTGCGTCCACCTGGGCGTCGAGAACATCGACCACGTGGGCGCCATCGGCGTGCCCGGGTACGGGTGGAAGTGTAAGATCATCGACAGTAAGGGCGACGAGGTCGAGCAAGGCAAGGTTGGCGAGCTCTGCGTCAAAGGCCCGGGCGTTATGACCTGCTACTACAACGACCCCAAGGCCACGGCCGAGACGCTCGTCGACGGCTGGCTGCTCACCGGGGACATGGCCCGTCAGGACGAGGACGGCTTCTACTGGCTGGTCGACCGCAAGAAGGACGTCATCATCTCCGGCGGCGAGAACCTCTACCCGGTGCAGATTGAGGACTTCCTCTCCCAGCACCCCGCCATCAAGGACGTGGCCGTCATCGGCCTGCCCGACGAGCGCTTAGGCGAAATCTCCGCCGCGATTATCGAGCTCAAGCAAGGCGTCATCCGCAGCAGCGCGCAAGAGGACGAGGCCCTGCCCGGTGAGGACGTCCCCACCTATGCGGACGAGGACGAAACCCGCGAGGCCATCGAGACCTTCTGCCTAGGCCTGCCCCGCTACAAGCGCCCGCGCAAGATTATCTTTGCCCCGGTGCCCCGCAACCCCACGGGCAAGATTGAGAAGCCCAAGCTCCGCAAGATTTACGGCGCCGAGCGCCTGGTGGACCGCGAGAACAAGGCTTAAGAGAGTTTAGGGGAGGATTAATACATGGCACGAGAGCTGTTATCCGGAAACGAGGCCATAGCGCGTGGCGCCTGGGAGGCCGGCGTGGCCGTGGGCGTGGGCTATCCCGGCACGCCTTCGACCGAGACCCTGGAGAACCTGGCCAAGCTGGGCGCCCAATGCGGCGAGGGTACGGGCGACGGGGTCGGGGGCCCTCGCTGCGAGTGGGCGCCCAACGAGAAGGTGGCCCTGGAGGTGGGCATCGGCGCCTCCATGGGCGGTGTCCGCGCCCTGGTCACCATGAAGCACGTGGGCGTCAACGTGGCGGCCGACCCCCTCATGAGCGCCTGCAACGCAGGTGTGAACGGTGGCCTGGTCATCCTTGCGGCCGACGACCCCTCCTGCTACTCGTCCCAAAACGAGCAGGACTCCCGCAACTACGCCGCCTTTGCCCGCGTGCCCATGCTTGAGCCCTCCGACTCGGCCGAGGCACGTGACTTCGTCAAGCTGGCCTTCGACCTGTCCGAGCGTTTCGACACCCCGGTTATGCTGCGCGAGACCGTCCGCATCGCCCACACCAAGACAGCGGTCGACACGGAAGAGGAGCGCCAGGTCATCCAGCCCAAGCCCTTTGAGCCCAATCCCAGCAAGTACGTCATGATGCCGGCCATGGCCCGCGCCCGCCGCCTGGCCACCGACGCCCGCGAGGAGAGACTGGTCGAGTTCGCCGAGACGACCGACCTCAACCGCGAGGAGATTCGGTCGCACGAGACGGGTGTCGTCTGCAGCGGCGCCGACTACCAGCACGTTCGGGAGGCTCTGCCGGACGCCAGCATCCTTAAGCTGGGCCTGACCTGGCCCCTGCCGCCCCAGCGCCTGCGCGCCTTCGCGGAGAAGGTCGACAGACTCTACGTGGTCGAGGAGGCCTGTGACTACTTTGCCGAGCATATCAGCGCCTTGGGCGTCGCGCTGTCCACGCCTGCCTGCGGCCGCCTGCCCCGCAACGGCGAGATGACCCCCGAGCGCATTCGGGCCGCTTTCGGAGTGGCCCAGCCCGCCCACCAAGAGGCCGCACAGGACCTGCCCCCGCGGCCCCCGGCCCTCTGCCCTGGCTGCCCCCACCGCCTGGTCTACGCCGAGCTGCGCCGCCTGCACGCCATCGTGACCGGCGACATAGGCTGCTACACTCTGGGGGCTGTGGCGCCCCTGTCCTCGGTCCACAGCGTCATCGACATGGGCGCCTCGCTCTCCATGGCCCACGGCATGGAGCTGGCCGGCGTCCCCGCGCGCAACAAGCGCCCGGTTGTAGGCGTCATCGGCGATTCCACCTTCGCCCACTCGGGACTCATGAGCCTGATTGGCACCGTCTACAACGGGGGTGTGGGGACCCTGTGCATCCTGGACAACCGCACCACGGCCATGACCGGCTGCCAGGGCAACCCCGTCAACGGCATCACCCTCACCCAGCAGGCCCACGGAGTCTCGCCGCTCAGCGACCACCCCGGTCCCGAGCTCGACCTGGTCAAGGTCTGCAAGGCTGTGGGCGTGGAGGACGTTCGCCTCGTCGACTCCCAGGACCTCAAGGCGGTTCGCGCCGCCCTGCGCGAGGCCACAAAGGCCACCGACCGCCTCTCAGTCATCGTCTTCAAGTCACCCTGCCGCTTGGTCGACCGCTCCCGCAAGCCCGCGCCTGTCATCGACGCCTGCCGCGCCTGCGGGACCTGCGTCTCCATCGGCTGCCCGGCCCTGGGGACCGACGGCCAGGGCCGCGCGGTCATCGACCCTGCCACCTGCATCGGCTGCAACCAGTGCGCCCAGTCCTGCCCGTTCGGGTGCATCAAGCCCGCGGCCCCCAAGGAGGCGTAAGTCACCATGACGACTCAGCAAGACAAGACGACGACCATCCTTCTGGTGGGCGTGGGCGGCCAGGGCACCATCTTGGCCGGCGACATCCTGGCCAAGACCGCCGCGGCCGAGGGGCTCGACGTCAAGATCTCAGAGATTCACGGCATGGCCCAGCGCGGTGGCTCGGTCTCGACCATCGTCCGCTTTGGCAAAGAGGTCCACTCCATGATTTGCGATGAGGGCTGCGCAGATGTCGTGGTGGCCTTTGAGGTCGTGGAAGCCCTGCGCTCCCAGCAGTTCCTAGCTCAGGGCGGCCACATGATTGTGAACGACGAGCAGATTAAGCCGGTCACTGTGAACATCGGGGCTGCCAAGATGCCCGATGACGCCCACGGGCGCCTGGCCCAGCTGGGCGCCACCTTGGTCCCGGCCGGTCAAATTGCCCGCGAGGCGGGTTCTCCCAAGTCCACCAATGTGGTCCTCATCGGTGCCCTATCCACCAAGCTGCCCTTCTCGGCCGACGCTTGGCGGGCTACCATCGAGCACCGCGTGCCACCCAAGACCGTCGAGGCCAACCTCAGGGCCTTCGAGCTCGGTCGTCAAAGCGCGCTTGCCTGACAGGGGAGGGCGTGCCGCAGCCTGCCAAAACGCGCTTGCCGGCCTTAGTGCCAGGTCGAGGGTGCGGAAACGGTGGCACCAGAGGATGCGGACACGCCCTGCCCTAGCTCCTGGTCCTCAGTGTCGGGCAGCTGCTCGATATCGCAGCGGATGCGCTGCATGGCCTGGTCGATGGCCGCGATGAGGTCGGCGGACTCGACCAGGCGAGCCCGGATGTCGTCCACCTCGGCCCCATGGGTCTGAAGGACCTCGTCGTTCTTGTAGCGGAGCCAGTGCTCTAGGCTGGCCCAGAAGTCCATGGCGATGGTACGGAGCTGAACCTCGACTGGAACCTCATACTTGCGGTCGCTCAGGAAGACGGGAACCGTAACCGTGAGGTGGAGGCTTCGATATCCCGAGGGCTTGGGGTTCTCGATGTAGTCCTCGCAGTCGACCAGGGTCACGTCGTCCTGCATAAGGAAGGCGTTGGCCACCTCGTTGACGTCGGACAGGTAGTTGCAGACCACGCGGACGCCCGCGACGTCGAAGATGTTCTTCTGAATCGACTCGATGGTGAGAGGATAACCCCGCCTGTGCATCTTCTTGAAGAGGCTCTCGGGTGACTTGAGCCTGGTCGTGATGGTGTGGATGGGCTTGCGCTCCAGGTGGAGCTGGGTGTCCTCGTCTAGAATCTCGAACTTAGTGCGAACCTCGCGCATGGCGGCGCTGTAGCGCTGCATGAGGTTCATGAAGTCCTCGTCAAACCCCTTCTGGCTGGGCATCTCTTCGGGGGGCAGGCTTGCCAGGGCAGACCTGACCGCCCGTTTGATTGTAAACGGCTGTGACGTCTCACTCATCGCGTGTATAGACCCCCTTGCTCGCCGATGGTTACCTTATTTGGTATACCCATCGGTGGCAATCTCACGCTCGTCGTTGAGGACCGCGTCCATATCGCGCTCGGACTCCTGATTGTCCATATAGTGGTCGAACTCGTCCAGGACCGTCTGGTCGGGGGCCGGGGTGAGCAGGGACACGACCACGTTTACGAGCAGGCCGAAGATGAAGGCAGGCAGGAGCTCGTAGATGCCAAAGACCCCGCCGAGCTGTGCAAAGCCGTAGTGCCAGGCAAAGACCATGGCCGCGCCCCCCAGGATGCCCGCCAAGGCGCCCTGCCAGGTGGCCCGGCGCCAGTAGAGGGACAGGATGGTGAGGGGGCCGAAGGAGGCGCCCAGGCCGGCCCATGCAAACGACACGATGTTGAAGATTGATGAGTTGGGGTCCATGGCGATGGCGATGCCGAAGAAGAAGACGCAGATGAGGGTCACGCGGGCCACGATGAGGACCTGGCGGTCGGTGGCGTCGCGCTTGATGACACCACGGTAGATGTTCTCGGCCACCGAGGAGGCGGAAACCAGCAGGTAGGAGCTGGAGGAGGACATGGAGGCGGCGAACATGCCCGACAGGACCACGCCGCACATAAAGGCCGGCAGCATCATACGGGACAAGACGATGAAGACATTCTCAGCGTTGGCCTGGGTCAGGAAGTCGGTGGGGAGCAGGGCGCGGCCCACCATGCCGATGGTCACGGCCGAGGCCAGGGAGATGAAGCACCAGATAACGGCGATGACCCGCGACTTCTTGACCTCGCCGGCCGAGCGGATACCCATGAAGCGGACCAGCACGTGGGGCATGCCGAAGTATCCCAGGCCCCAGGCCATCATGGAGGCGGCGGTCAGGACGCCATAGTCCTTGGCCTCACCGAAGACCGGGGACCCGTCAACGACGGCCTGCACTCCGTCCGCGTCAACGACCGGGGCGGCGATTTGGCTGAGGGAGAGATAACCGGGGATGTCCTGCAGGATAGCCGCGACGTTGTCCACGCCACCGGCCATGACAATCGAGCCCGTCACCACGACGACGAGGGCGATGAACATAAGCATGCCCTGGACGAAGTCGGTGGCCACGACGGACAGGTAGCCGCCGATGAGGGTGTAGAGGAAGACGATGATGGCGCCCAGGACCATCATGGTGCGGTAGTCCAGGCCGAAGAGGGTGGCGAAGAGCTTGCCGCAGGAGACGAAGCAGGAGCCCACGTAGACACTGAAGAAGACCAGGATGATGATGGCTGCCACCGTGGAGACGATGTTGCGGCTGTCATGGAAGCGCTTCGAGTAAAACTCGGGCAGGGTGATGGAGTTGCCGGCCACAAGCGAGTACTGGCGCAGGCGCTTGGCCACCAGCTTCCAGTTGAGGTAGGTGCCTATGGCCAGGCCCAGGGCCGTCCAGACGGCATCGGAGGCGCCGGTGAAGTAGGCCACGCCGGGCAGGCCCATGAGGAGCCAGCCGCTCATGTCGCTGGCCTCGGCTGAGAGCGCCGTGAGCCAGGGGCCAACCTTGCGGCCGCCGATGAAGTACTCGCTGCTCGAGGAGTTACTCCGCTTGGTGTAGAAAAACCCGATTGTCAGGACGAGGACGAAGTAGATGAGCATCGCAAGCAGAACGAGGAAGTCATTGCCTTCCATGGTCACTCCCAACCGCGCCGGGACCCCAGGTCCGGCCTCGTATGGACATACTTACAGCTCATCATCTACGAACAGTGTTGCCAATCGGTTGCGCCTGTCAATCGGTGGAGCGTGAGAGGAAGGCCCTCGTCCTCTCGTCTTGTGGGTGGTCGATAATCTGGTCGGCCGGCCCTTCCTCGACAATGTAGCCGTCAAAGAGGAAGGCAATCCGGTCGGAGGCATCGCGCGCGAAGCCCATCTCGTGGGTCACGATGCCGATGGCCATGCCGCCCTTGGCCAGGCGCCTGATGAGGGCGTGCATGTCGGCCGTCAGCTTGGGATCGAGGGCGCTCGTGGCCTCGTCAAAGTAGATGATCTGCGGGTTCATGCAGAGCGCCCGGGCGATAGCGACCCGCTGCTGCTGGCCGCCCGAGAGCTCGCAGGGGACCTTGTCGGCATGGTCGGACAGGCCCAGCTCGTCCAGGAGCCTGAGCGCCTGCTCGCCCACCTCGTCGCGCTGGCGCTTCTGGACGCGGATGGGGGCGTCGGTGATGTTCTGCAGGACCGTGCGGTGGGGGAAGAGGTTGTAGCTCTGGAAGACGATGCCGAAGCGCATGCGGGCTTCCTTGACGGCCTTCTTGTCGTAGACGGACTTGCCTGCCGTGCCCTCAGCCTGGCAGACCGAGAGGTCGCCATAGGACAGGGCCCCCGTGTCGAAGCGGTCGAGCAGGGTCAGGCAGCGCAGCATGGTGGACTTGCCGGCGCCCGAGGGGCCGATGAGGGACAGGACCTCGCCCGGCTGGATGGCCAGGTCGATGTCATGGAGGACGACGCGGTCGCCAAAGGACTTCCCCACATGGGAGGCATGGACGGCAGGGGCCCCTGCCTGCGCTCCCGCCGTTGCGGACAGGCTAGTCATGGTAGTAGCTCAGCTTCTTCTCGGCGCGGCGCAGGACGAGCTCGATGAGGATGCAGGTGACCCAGTAGATGGCCGCCGCGATGACAAAGGGGATGAGGGTGCGCTGGCTGGCCACCAGTGCGCGGCCCTCGGTGAACATCTCGGCCACGCCCAGGGAGAAGGCGAGCGAGGTGTCCTTGACCAGGGTCACAATCTCGTTGCCCATGGCGGGCAGGATGCGCTTGACCACCTGGGGCAGGATGATGTGGAAGAAGGTCTGGGGCGCCGAGTAACCCAAGACCTGTGCCGCCTCGTACTGACCGCGGGGCATGCTCTGGATGCCCGAGCGGTAAATCTCGGCGAAGTAGGCGGCGTAGTTGATGATGAAGGCGATGATGACCGCCTTGAACGGCGCGTTGTTGCCCGAGGTAATGCCGAAGATGTAATAGGGGGCAAAGGAGACGGCGAACATCTGGAGCATGAGCGGGGTGCCGCGCAGGATGGAGATGTAGGCCGTCATCAGCCAGGCTAGGGGCTTGAACTTGCTCAGGCGCCCCAAGGCCACCAGGATGCCCAGGGGAATCGACCCCACGAGCGTCAGAAAAAAGATTTCGAGGCTGACCCCATAGCTCTTGATTAGCAACCCGAACATGGTCTCTATTGACACGAAGGCGCCTCCCCGGTGCAACAACGGGCCGAAAGGTCTAACGCTAAACCCTTACTTGAGCATCCAGAGGTCGTAGGAGACTCCCTGGTCGGAGTACTTCTCGCACAGGTCCTTGACGACGCCTTCCTCGGTGAGCGCGACCAGGTCCTGCTCGACCCGCTCGGCCAGGGCCTCGTCGCCCTTCTTGAAACCCACGCCGAAGTGCTCGGAGTTGAGGGGCTCGTCGATGACGATGAAGGTGTCGGTGCGGTCGCCGATGTTGAAGGTGGCAACGGGCTGGTCGACGGCGATGGCGTCCACCTGGCCGGACTCAAGCTGCATGAAGGCGGTGTTGTAATCGCCGATGGTCTCCAGGGAGCCGAAGGTCTTGCCCAGGTCCTCCTGGGCGCCGCCCTCGCTCAGCAGCTCCAGGGCTGCGGAGTCGGCCTGGGTGAGGACCTTCTTTCCCTCCAGGTCCTTAAGGCTTTCGATGCCGGAGTCGGTCTTGACGACGATGACCTGGCGGTTCTCCATGTAAGGGGCGGTGAAGGCATAGCCGTCCTCGCGGCCCTCGATGGTGAAGCCGTTCCAGATGCAGGTGATTTCGCCGGAGTTGAGCAGAGTGTCCTTGAGGTCCCAGTTGATGGGCTTGAGCTCGAGCGTCCAGCCCTCCCTTTCGCAGACGGCCCGGGCCAGCTCGATGTCGAAGCCCGTGTACTCGCCGTCGTCGCCCACGTAGCCATAGGGAGGGAAGTCCTGGTCGAAGCCAAGGACGAAGTCGCCCTCGAGCACCACCTCGTCGTTGGCGGAGGAGGCATCGGCGGACTTGGCCTCCTCGGAGGAGGAAGCGGCGTCGGCGTCACTGGAGGCGGCGGTGGTGCTGCTCTGGGAGCTGCTGCAGCCGGTTATGGCCGCAAAGGCGGGGAGGGCAAGGGCTGCCAGGGCCCCGGCGACGAAGGTGCGGCGTGTGGGCTGGTTGATGGTGGACATAGCGAACCTCCTCCTGGACGTGGCAGGCGCTCTCCCGTCATGCCGGTCGAGACACTTTGCCGCTCTACTGTGATGGAGTAGTACTTTACCGCGTATATAGAAGTGCAATCAACATATATCGGGCACCTCCTCACAATTCACCCATGCCAAGGAGCCGTTGACTAAGCTACATTGATGAGTGAGCCAACCGGCGCGAAACCGCGCCACAAACCTCCCACGGCGGGCAGCACCTGGCTGCGCGCCTCCCGTGACGTGTGATTGGATTCCAGCGCATGATCGTCCAGGTCGACAACGTAACCAAGTCCTTCGGGGCGCGCACGCTCTTCTCTGATGCGTCCTTCCAGATAAACCCCCGCGAACGCTTCGCCCTGGTCGGCCCCAACGGCGCCGGCAAGTCCACCATGCTCAAGATTGTCATGGGCACGGAGCCCGCCGACTCCGGAAGCGTCCGCTTCGCGCGCGGCGTGGAGGTCGGCTACCTGAAGCAGGAAGCCATCGAGATTAGCGGCCGCTCGGTCCTGGAGGAGGTCATGTCCTCGGCCGACGAGCTGCGCCGCTTGGAGAGGCACATAGCCGAGCTGGAGCATGCCCTGTCTGACCCCGCCCAAGCCACCAGCCACGACGAGATTCTGGAGGAGTACGGGCGCGACCGCGAACGCTTCGAGGCGGCAGGCGGCTACGAGCTGGAGACCCGGGCCCGCACCATCCTGACCGGCTTGGGCTTTGCCATTTCCGACCTGGGCCGGGACACCTCCGAGTTCTCAGGCGGCTGGCAGATGCGCATTCAGCTCTCGAAGCTACTCCTGCGCCACCCAGACCTGCTTTTGCTCGACGAGCCCACCAACCACCTTGACCTGGCCAGCGTCCAGTGGCTGGAGGGCTTCCTCTCCAGCTATGACGGGGCCGTCCTCATCGTGAGCCACGACCGCGCCTTCCTGGACGGAATGGTCAATCACGTCTGCGCCATCGAGCACGGCAAGCTGGACGTCTACACGGGCAACTACTCGGCCTACATCCGCCAGCGCGAGGCCCGCCTGGAGCAGCTCAAGGCCGAGAAGGCCGAGCAAGACCGGGAGATTGCCCACCTGCAGGAGTTCGTGGACAAGTTCCGCTACAAGGCCACCAAGGCCCGCCAGGCCCAGGACCGGCTCAAGAAGCTCGACCGCCTGCTGGCCAACCGCATCGTCATCCCCGAGGAGGAAAAGAAGGTCCACTTCTCCTTCCCCCAGCCGCCCCGCACGAGCGATTTGGTCATAGCCTTGGAGCACATCTCCAAGTCCTATGGCGACAAGCGCGTCTACCAGGACGTGACCCTCAAGCTCTACCGCGGTGACAGGGTCGCACTCGTCGGGCCCAACGGCGCGGGCAAGTCCACGCTCATGAAGATTGTCGCCCGCGACATCCTGCCCGACTCCGGCACGCGCAAGCTGGGCAAAGACGTGACCGTGGCCTACTACGCCCAGCACCAGCTCGAAGAGCTCCACCTGGACAACACGGTCATGCAGGAGATGGACCTGTCGGCCCCCGGCTGGACCTCCTCCCAGGAGCGGACCCTGCTGGGCGCCTTCCTCTTCAAAGGGGACGACATCGACAAGAAGGTGAGCGTGCTCTCGGGCGGCGAGAAGGCCCGCCTGGCCCTAGCCAAGCTCCTGGTGGCGCCCCGGCCCCTGCTCTGCCTCGACGAACCCACCAACCACCTGGACATCAACTCGGTGGACGTGCTGGAGGAGGCCCTTTCAAGCTTTGACGGGACCATCGTCCTCATCTCCCACGACCGCCACCTCATCCGAGCCGTGGCCAACAAAATCGTCGAGGTCAAGGACGGCGGCATCACCGTCTACGAGGGCAACTACGACTACTACCTGTGGAAGTCCCAGCAAATGGCCGAAGACGCCCTGGCAGGGACGCCCAGCGCGGGCGCAGGGCAGGCCCAGCCCAGCGCGACCGAGGCCACCATGGCTGTGGACCACATCACCTCCGAGAACGCAGCGGCCGTCTTCTCTGCCGCCACCAGCCTCCAGGCCAAGGGCAAGGGCGCCGCAAAAAAGGCCAAGCAGGCCAACGAGGCCGCCATCGCCGCGGCTAAGACCGTGCTCGCCACCGCCAGCGCCGAGGAGCGCAGCGGCCACAAGTCCAAGGAGCAAAAGCGCCTGGAGGCCCAGGCCCGCGCCGAGCTCAACCGCCGCCTGGGCGCCGAGCGCAAGCAGCTGGCAAAACTGGAGAGGGAGCTGGAGCAGGCCCAGGCCCGCTACGACGAGCTCATGGCCATGATGGCCTCGGAGGACCTCTACAGCGACAAGGAAGCCTTCGACAGGGCCATGGCCGAGTACAACGAGCTCAAGCCCCGCATCTCCAAGCTGGAGGAAGACTGGCTTGAGCTGTCCGAGACCATCCAGAGCAGAGCCGAGGAATGATGAGAAGCCTGTTGCGCGCCCTCTTCCGCATTGTGGAAATCCTGCTCATCCTGGGCGCGATAGCCCTGATGGCCCTGACCCTCGCCCTCATGTCCAGCGAGGTCACCGTCTCCCTGGGGCTCACCTCCTGGGCCATGGCCATCACGAGCCATCTGCCCTCCTGGCTGGCCCTGCTGGGGGTCCTGCCCGCGCCTACCATGCTCGGCGGCACCTTCCGCACAGACTTCGTCCTCATCGCCGTGGCGGCCCTTGTGCTGGCCCGCATCCTGCATTTCATCGTGAAAAGCCTGGACTGACAATGAACGCCCTCGGATACACAATCTCGCCCGAGCAAATCGCCGCCATCGTTTTGCAGCTCGTCATCGTGCTCATGTCCGTCGTGGTGCACGAGGTCTGCCACGGCCTGGCCGCCTACCGTCTGGGCGACCCCACGGCCAAGGCGTCGGGCAGGCTCACACTCAACCCGGTCAAGCACCTGGACCCCTTTGGGTCGGTTATCCTGCCCCTCATCATGGCAGCCTTTTCGGGGCCGGTCCTCGCATACGCCAAGCCGGTGCCCTATAACCCTTCCTACTTCAAGCACCGCAAGCGCGACGAGCTCCTGGTCTCCCTTGCAGGCCCCGGCTCCAACCTGGTCTTGGGCATGATTGGCGGGGCCATCATGTGGGGCGTGTCGTCAATCGCGGCGGGGTCGCCCCTGGTCGTGGACGCCTACAACAGCCCGGCCGACGCCCGCTCGACCGCCCTCTACTGGGTCTATCTGTTCGGCTATGAGCTCGCCTGGATTAACTTTGTCCTCTTCTTCTTCAACATCCTCCCCGTGCCGCCCCTCGACGGCGCCACTATCATCGCGACCTTCGTGCCTGAGCGCTACATGGGGGTCTTCTACACCATCAAGCAGTACTCCATGCTCATCCTCATCGTGGTCGTCTTTGTCCTGCCTATGGTCTTGAACTTCGACCCCTTCGGCTGGTACCTGTCCACCTGTGCCGGGGGCCTGGCCGACCTGGTGTCGCCGTCCCTTCCTGTGGTGCGGGCCACCAGCGCGCTGTCCTCCGTCGCCGGTCACGGCACCCTGGTCTAGGTGGTCGCGATGGGATTCAACATCTCGGTCGCAGGCTTCGAGGGTCCCTTCGACCTACTCTTGCGGCTGGTCATGAAACAGAAGGTGGATATCGGCGCTGTGAGCGTGGCCGGCATCGCTGACCAGTACCTGGCCGAGGTCCAGCGGCTGGGTCAGGTCGACCTCGACGTGGCCTCCGACTTCCTCCTGGTGGCGGCCACCCTGCTCGAGCTCAAAGCAGCGGCCCTGGTCCCTGAGGAGGAGCCGGTGGCTCAGGCAGGGGAGGGCTTCGAGGAGGGCGATCTTTCGGCCGAGGAGCTGAGGAGCCTGCTTGTCGAGCGCCTGGTGGCATACCGGCAGTTCAAGAACGCTGCCGCCGCCATGGACGCCCGCGCTGAGGCCCAAGCCCGCATGCACCCGCGCAACGCTGGTCCCGACCCGTCATTTGCCCAGGTGGTGCCCGACTATCTGGCGGGCCTTCCCCTGGTGACCCTGGCCCAGATTTGCGCCCGCCTGGACGGCCGGCGGGAGAGGGTCCTGCTGGAAAGCGAGCACATAGCCCGCAAGCGCATCCCCCTGGAGACCCGGGTCGAGCAGGTGGACGCGGTGGTCAGGGCCCGGGGCCGGCTGACCTTTGCCGAGCTTCTGGGTGACGACCCCTCGGCTGAGAACCTGGTCGTGAGCCTCCTTTCCCTGTTGGAGCTGGACAAGCGCGAGGCCGTGAGTCTTGCCCAGGAGGAGGTCTTCGGGCCTATCGTGATTGAGCACGTGGCGGACGCCCCTGCCTTCGTTGCGGCCACGGACGCGGGAGGGCTCTCCAGCGAGGGCACCCGGGACCCGGGCGGCGGCGAGGCCAAGGACGGCGAGTATCAGGAGGTAAAGACAGATGCATGAGCTTGATGCCCTGGAGGCCGACGAGGTCAAAGGGGCTGTGGAGGCCATGCTCTTCGTGAGCGTCGACCCCGTCAGGCCTGAGGAGCTGGCCGAGGTCCTGTCCGGTCCGGGGCAGGCCCCGCCCACCGAGCGGGTCCGGGCGGCCCTGCAGTCCCTGGCCCAGGAGTACGAGCGCTGCGGCCGGGGCTTCCAGCTGCGCGAGGTCGCTGGCGGCTGGCGTCTCTTCACCCACCCCGCCTACCACGACGTGGTGGAGGACCTGGTCAAGTCTTGGGACACCCGCCGGCTTACCCAGGCCTCGCTGGAGACCCTGGCGATTATCGCCTACCACCAGCCCGCCACCCGCGAGGACGTGCGGGCTGTGCGCGGGGTCAACTCCGACTCGGCCATCTCCTCCCTCATCGACAAGGGCTTGGTGCGCGAGATAGGCCACCGGGAGGGCTCAACCTCCATCCTCTACGGGACGACCCAGGTCTTCTTGGAGAAGTACGGGCTCAAGAGTCTGCGTGATTTGCCGGACATCGAGCAGTTCGCCCCCGACGAGGACACCCGCCAGCTCATCCACGACCGGCTGAGCGGGGTCCGCTCCCAGGCAACCATAGAGGGGCTGGATGACGTTGACGGCCGAGAAGACGGTCTCGACGGCACCGGCCTGGACGATTGCGACTACGATACATACGAGGAAGAAGGTGACGCCGATGGAGAGTGACCAGGAACGCCAAGAGGGGCAGGAACAGGGTCAGGGTCTCGAGCCCGCCTACACCATGCGCCTGCAGAAATTCCTGGCCCGGGCGGGGACGGCCTCGCGCCGCGGCTCTGAGGACCTGATGACTGCCGGCCGCGTGAGGGTGAATGGCCAGGTGGTGACCGAGCTGGGCACCAGGATTGACCCCAAGGCCGACGTAGTCGAGGTGGATGGCGTCCGGGTCAACTGCGACGATGGAAGCGTCTACCTCGTGCTCAACAAGCCCGAGAACGTCATTACCACCATGGACGACCCCCAGGGCCGGCCCACCGTCGTGCCCTACGTGCCCCACGACCGCTACCCGGGGCTCTTCCCGGTGGGCAGGCTGGACCGGGACACGACCGGCGTCCTGCTCTTCATGACCGACGGCGACCTGGCCGCCAAGCTCCTCCACCCCTCGTCCGAGGTCCCCAAGACCTACCACGCTGTGGTGCGTGGCTGGGTGGAGGACTATGAGCTCGACCCTCTGCGCGAGGGCATCGAGCTGGACGACGGCCCTTGCGCCCCGGCCAAGATTCGCCTGGTGGACGCCGACGAGGCCTACGACGTGACCCTGGGGCGTTTGCGCGACAATGAGACCGCCGTCGAGATCACGATTACCGAGGGCAAGAAACGCGAGGTAAAGCGCATGTTCAGCGCCATCCACCATCCTGTCCTGGAGCTGAACCGGGTGAGCTTTGGCCCCATCACGGCCCGCGGCCTGGACATAGGTTCCTGGCGCCTTCTGACAAACGACGAGGTAGGCAAACTCCGCAAGCTGGCTGAGCTTGGGGACGAGCGGCGTGCCAAGCGCGCCCAAGAGGAGGGACGCATCTGATGGGCACGGCAATCATCGTCGCAATCGACGGGCCTGCAGGATCGGGCAAGTCGACTATCGCCCGCATGCTGGCCGCCGAGCTGGGGCTCACCTATCTGGACACAGGCGCCATGTACCGGGCCGTTGCCTGCCAGGCCCTTGAGCTGGGCGTGGACACGGCAGACGAGGACGCCATCGCGGACGTCGCCTCCCGCGACGAGGTCTCCTTCGGGCGGGCGGCCGACGGCAGCCAGACCGTGAGCATAGCCGGCCGCGACGTCACCCGGGCCATACGCACGCCCCAGGTGGACGCCCTGGCCTCCGGCGTCGCCCAGATTCCTCGGGTCCGCGAGCTCATGGTGGCCCGCCAGCGCGCCCTGGTGGTCGCCCCCGGGGCCGTGTGCGAGGGCCGCGACATAGGCACGACCGTCTTCCCAAAGGCACAGGTCAAAGTCTTCCTCACCGCCTCTCCCATTGCCCGCGCCCGGCGTCGCGTGGCCCAGAACATAGAGCGCGGCATGACTGGCGAGGCGGTGGACGAAAAAGTTGTGCTGGCGTCCATCCTGGAGCGCGACCGCAACGACTCCACCCGTGCTGTCTCGCCCCTTCGCCAAGCCGAGGACGCCCACGTCATCGACAGCTCGGACATGACCATCGACGAGGTCAAGGCCACCATCGCCAACCTGGTGGAACAGACCCGCTCCACCCACGAGGCCTAAGGGAGCCCCCATGAAGTTCTTTGGAAACAAGCGCGACGACTACTTCGACTCGCCCATGAAGACCTTCCCCTGGCCCACCAGGCTCATGTATGCCGTTGTCGTGTACCTCGTCGCTGCCTTTTCCAAGATTTACTGGCACTGGACCTGGGATGGGCGCGGGCCTTCCGGCAAGCCGGGGGAGGGGGAGATGGGCCATGTGGTCGTCGCCAACCACGCCTCCATGTTCGACCCCGTCGTCCTCATCCTCATCTCCCGCCTGCACGGGCGCCGCCTGCGCCCCCTCTACAAGAGCGAGTTCGAGAAGAGCAGCTTTGTGTCCGGCTTCTTCGCCCGCGTGGGAGCCATTCCCATCCGCCGCGGGTCTGCCGACACCAAGGCCATCCGTCGCGCCGTCAAGGCCATCGGCAACGGGGAGGACATCTGCGTCTTCCCTGAGGGCACGCGCATCCGCGACCCTCAGGCTCGACCTGAGCTTCATGGAGGCTTTGCCCTCATCGCCCAGATGGCCAAGTGCGACGTGGTCCCCGTGGCCATCGACGGCACCGAGAAGATCTCACCCTCAGGCAAAGGCTTCTCCCGCCCTGCCCGCGTCCGCATCCGCTTTGGCGAGCCCATCGACACGACCAGCCTCTCAGCCGGGAGCCGGCGCGCCCAGTCCGAGGCTCTGGAGGCCATGGCCATGCAGCGGGTCTATGCCCTGCGCGACGAGATTCGCGCTGAGGCGGGAAAGGCGTGAGGCCCATGAGCCAGACCCAGCAGGCCTCTGAGGCCCCACAGTCCACGCAGGACACTAGCGTCCTGCAGACTCCGCAGGCCCAGGGGCAGGCGCCCTCCATCACCGTAGCCAAGCGGGCCGGGGCCTGCTATGGCGTGGAGCGGGCCCTGCGCATGGTCGGCGAGGCAGCTGAGCAGGGCGGGGTCGTCCGCACGCTAGGCCCGCTCATCCACAACCCCCGCGTTGTGGCCGACCTGGCTTCCCGCGGCATAGGCGAAGTGGGCGACCTGGACGAGCTGGCCCCAGGTTCCACCGTCGTCATCAGGTCTCACGGGGTGGTCCCCTCGGTCATCGAGGAGGTCCGCGCCCATGGCCTCACCGTCCTGGACGCCACCTGCCCCCACGTCAAAAAGGCCCACGAAAGCGCCTCCTTGCTCGCCTCCGAGGGTTACCAGGTGGTTATCGTCGGAGAGCCGGGCCACCCCGAGGTTGAGGGCATCCTGGGCCATGCCGGCGAGGACGCCATCGTGGTGGACGACCCCGCTGAGCTCGCCGGCAAGGCGATCAAGCGGCAGGTGGGCGTTGTCGTCCAGACCACCCAGACCCGCGAGCTGCTCAAGGCCGTCGTGGACGAGCTCCTGCCCCGGGTGGGCGAGCTCCGCGTCTTCACCACCATCTGCGAGGCCACCCGCCAGCGCCAGCACGCGGCCGACGACCTGGCCCGTCAGGCCGACTGTATGGTCGTCGTGGGCGGCAAGAACTCCGGCAACACGACGCGCCTAGCTGAGATCTGCCGTGCCTCTTGTCCCGCCACCCACCACATTGAGGGGGCCGACGAGCTCGACCCTGCCTGGTTCCAGGGCGTCTCACGCATAGGCGTGACCGCAGGCGCCTCCACCCCGGCCGACCAGATTGAGTCGGTCTGCGCGGCCATCGAGGCGATGACGGGAGGCAGCCGGTCGTGAGCCGCGAGCCGTGCGCCCCCTATGAGCCTTCGGGCCGCAGGACGGCCAGGCAGGCCTGGGAGGGCGCCCTGGTCCTGGACGTGGACAAGGGCAGCCCCGCCGACCGCGCAGGCCTCGAGCCCGGCATGGTCATCACCCACGTCAACGGGGCCGAGCTGCGCGACATCATCACCTGGGACTGGGAGGCCGACTCCACCAGCGTCTGCATCGAAGGAGTCGCCCACAGGGGCCAGCCCGACGAGTTCGAGTTCGAGGGTGACATCGACCGGGAGTTCGGGGAGGACTGGGGCATCACCTTCGACGGGGCGGTGTTCGACGGCATGCGCCTGTGTCGCAACGACTGCAGCTTTTGCTTCATGAAGATGCTACCGCGCGGCATGCGAACCAGCCTCTACCTGCGCGACGACGACTACCGCCTCTCTTTTCTGCAGGGCAACTTCGTCACCCTCACCAACATGTCGGACGAGGACGTCGAGCGGGTCGTCACCTGTGCCCTCTCGCCCCTCAACGTGTCTCTACACGCCATCACGCCCCAGGTCCGCCGGGCCCTGATTGGCCGTAACGCCGACCGCGGCATCGAGGTCCTAGAACAGCTTATGGCCGCCGGCATCGAGATCCACGCCCAGATCGTGCTCGTACCCGGACAAAACGACGGTGACGAGCTCCGCCGGACCCTTTCCTACGTGGAGGCCCACGAGGCCATCACCTCGCTCGGAATCGTCCCCTTGGGCTTCACCAAGCACCAGGACACCTTCTCCTCGTCCTACTCTACCGACCCCGAGGCCAGCGCCCAGGTGGTCGGCATCGTAACCGAGTTCCAGGAGCGGTCCCGGGCCCTCACCGGCAGGACCCGCTACCAGCTGGCCGACGAGTTCTACCTCTTCTCCCACACCGAGCCGCCCGCCGCCTCCTCTTACGACGGCTTTCCCCAGTACTACGATGGCATCGGCATGGTCAGGACCTTCCTAGACGAGCTGGATGCCTGCGCAAAGGATGAGAACCTCATGTCACGCCTGGCCCAGGCCGCGAGCCGTCTGGCCGCGGGCGGCGTCACCGTGCTCTTCGTGTGCGGCCAGGCATCCTTCGAGCTTGCCCAGCATGCGGTTGACCGCCTGGGCATGGGGCCGGCCGCCCGGGCTGTCGCCGTGCGCAACGACTACTTCGGCGGCAACGTGGACGTGTCGGGCCTCCTGACCGGTCAGGATGTCCTGAACCAGCTGCCCGAAAAGCTGGCTGGCCAGGTCGTGGTCCTGCCCGAGGTCATGCTCAACGCCGACCGGCTGACCCTGGACGGCCTGACGGAAGAGGAAATGACAGGACGTCTGACGCAGCGCGGGGGAGCGGCAGTCTTCGCCGAGGCCTCGCCCCAGTCCATGGCCGGCCAGCTCATGAGGGTCGCGGCCGGCCTGTGAGGCGCGTAGAAGGAGTGGGCATCAGGCTTAGGCCGCCCAATCCTGAATGAGCCCAGCTTCGACGTGGTATCCTAGGCCAGTAAGCGCCGTCGATTAGGCAAGGGACGGCACGGAATTGGAAGGAACCATCTTGGCTAAACCTATCGTAGCGGTCGTCGGCAGGCCCAATGTCGGCAAGTCGACGTTCGTGAACCGCGTGGCCCAGCGGCCCGAGGCCATCGTCCACGAGAAGGAGGGCGTCACACGCGACCGGACCTCGCATGACACCGAGTGGAATGGCCGCGACTTCACCCTGGTCGACACCGGCGGTATCGAGGTCGTTACCTCTGACGACGTCTTCTCCGGCAAGATTCGCGAGCAGGCCGAGACCGCCATCGACGAGGCCGACGCCGTCGTCTTCCTGGTGGACTCCAAGACCGGCATCACCAAGGAGGACGAGATTGTGGCCCGCATCCTCCAGCGATCGGACAAGCCGGTCCTGCTTGCGGTCAACAAGTGCGACACCGTGGCCCAGGACGCCAGCGCTTACGAGTTCTACGCCCTAGGCGTGGGCGACCCCTATCCTATCTCCTCCCAGCACGGCAACGGCGTGGGCGACCTGCTTGACGACCTGGTCAGGCTCCTTCCCGAGCAGGTCGAGGAGGATTCCGACGACGGCATGCCCGCCATCGCAATCATCGGTCGCCCCAACGCCGGCAAGTCCTCACTGCTCAACCGCCTGTGCGGCCGCGAGCGGGCCATCGTGTCCGACGTGGCCGGCACCACCCGCGACGTGGTGGATACCGTGGTCGAGCAGGACGGCAGGCGCTACAAGCTGGTCGACACGGCCGGCATGCGCAAGCGCACGGCCATCAGCGAGGACCTGGAGTACTACAGCTACGTCCGCAGCGAGCGTGCCATCGAGCGCGCCGACGTGGCCCTGCTGGTCGTCGACTCCACGGTGGGCGTGACCGAGCAGGACCAGCGCCTGGCCGGCATGGCAAACGAGGACGGCTGCGGCCTCATCATCCTGCTCAACAAGTGGGACCAGGTCACCACGCCCGAGCGCCGCGAGCAGCTGGTCGCCGACATCGACGAGCGCCTGCACTTTGTGACCTACGCCCCCAGCCTGCGCATATCCGCTCTCACGGGGAGGTCGGTCGAGCGCATCTGGGGCCTACTGGACACGGTCATCGAGCACCGGTCCCAGACCATCCCCACCCCCAAGCTCAACAAGCTCCTGACCGAGCTGCGCGAGTTCGGCCACACGGTCACCAAGGGCAAGGCCCAGCTCAAGATGCAATACATCACCCAGACGCGCTCCAACCCGCCCACCTTCACCTTCTTTGTCAACAACCCCGACCTGGTGAACGACAACTACGAGCGCTACCTGGAGAACAGGCTGCGCGATCGCTTCGACCTGTCCGGCACCCCCATCCGCCTGCGCTACAAGAAGAAGGCATAGGAGCCCATGGATACCAGCCTCGTCCTGTCGGTGGTTGCAGCCTGTCTGATTGCCTACTTTGTCTGCGGCATCCCCTCAGGCCTCATCATTGCCAAGAATCTCGGCCATGTGGACGTGCGCAAGGCCGGCTCGGGCAACGTGGGAAGCACCAACGTGGCCCGGTCTGCCGGTGCCGGGGCCGGGGCCCTCACCCTGGTCTGCGACATCCTCAAGGCCCTGGTCTGCGTCCTTGTTGGCCGGGCTATCATCGTCCGCTTCGGCACCGGCGACGCCGCCCTGGTGGCCCCGGGCGCCGAGATGGACTGGCTGCCGGTCCTGGTCTACCTCTTCTGCCTCTTGGGCCATGTCTTTACCCCTTACCTGCGCTTCAAGGGCGGCAAGGGCATAGCGGTGGGCTTTGGCGGTGGCGTGGCCTGGTCGCCCCTCTTCGGCCTTTCCCTCTGGGTCCCCTTCCTCTTGGGCGCCCTGATTAGCCGCCGTGTGTCGGTGGGCAGCATCCTCGCCGCCGTCTGCGTCCCCTTCCTGGCGGCCCTCATCGCTCATCCCTCGGGGCCCTCGCTGGCCCTTTTGGCAGCTATCGCCGTGCTCGTGGTCTGGTCTCACCACAAGAACATTGTCCGCCTGATTCACGGCGAGGAGCCCGCGTTTCATCTGTCCCACGGCAAGAAGGAGGGCTAGACAAACCATGAAGGTAGCCGTCGTCGGTCTCGGTTCTTGGGGTACGGCAATCGCCCGCCACCTGGCCCTGCTGGGTCACGAGGTCCTTGCCTGGTCGCACGGCCAGGAGGTGCGGGACGGCATCAATGAGGGCCATCGCAACCCCCGCTACCTGGCCGATGTCGAGCTTCCCCACAACCTGGTCGCCACCAGCGACCTGGAAGAGTCTGTCCGGGAGGCCCAGGCCCTCGTGCTGGTGACCCCCTCCACCCACCTGCGGGGCGTCTGCAGCCAACTTTCCCAGGCCCTGCCCGCCGACACGCCCGCCATCGTCCTTACCAAGGGCGTTGAGCAGGACAGCTGCAAGCTCATGATTGAGGTTGCGGCCGATGAGCTTGGCAACCCCAACCGCCTGGCATGCCTCTCGGGTCCCAACCTGGCCGCCGAGATTGCCCACGACAAGCCCGCCGCGGCGGTCATAGCGGCCTACGAGTCTGAGCTGGCGGCCTTTTTCCAGAAGCTCTTTCACGCCCCTCTCTTCAGGACCTACACCAGCGACGACGTCATCGGCGTCGAGACCTGCGGCGCCGCCAAGAACATCGTGGCCATCGCCTGCGGCATCTCCCACGGCATGCTGGCCAGCGACAACACGGCCGCCATGCTTATGACCCGCGGCCTGACCGAGATTAGCCGCCTCGTTGCGGCCACCGGGGGCCACCCCCTCACCTGCATGGGCCTCGCCGGCATGGGCGACCTGGTGGCCACCTGCACCTCGCCCAAGTCGCGCAACTTCTCCTTCGGCGTCTCCTTCTCGCAGGGGGAGACCTTGGCCCAGTACACCGAGCGCACCCACATGGTGGTCGAGGGCTACTATGCCTGCTCCTCCATCAGGACCCTGGCCCGGAAGCACGCGGTCGAGGCGCCGCTCACGGAGTCCGTCTACCAGCTGCTTCACGGGAACCTGTCCCTTGACGAAGTGGCCCACGACCTCATGGCCCGCGAGCCCCGCGTCGAGTTCTACGGCATCGGCCGAGACGAGGAAGAGTGAAAGGACCGGCTATGAGCGAGAACGCCAACGCATCCGCTGCGCGGGACCTCTGGGGGGACGGTCGGGTTCTCATGGCCCCCTCCATCCTCTCGGCCGATTTCATGCGCCTATCCGAGGATGTGGCCCGCGTGGCCCCCACGGCCGACCTCATCCATGTGGACGTCATGGATGGCCACTTCACACCCAACCTCACCATCGGTCCCGCCTTCGTGCGCGGGCTCAGGCGGGACTTTCCCCAGAGCAAGCTGGACGTCCACCTCATGGTCTCCAACCCCGACGAGTCCGTCGACTGGTACCTAGACGCCGGCGCCGACCTGGTGACCATGCACTATGAGGCCCTTGCCCACGCCAATCGAGCTGTGGCCCACATCCACGAGAGGGGAGCCCTGGCCGGCATCGCCCTCAACCCCTCGACCCCTGTCCAAGCGGTCCGCGAGCTGGTCGAGGTGGCGGACCTTATCCTGGTCATGAGCGTGAACCCCGGCTTCGGCGGGCAGAGGTTCATCCCCTCCACCATCCGCAAGATTCAGGAGCTGGTCGCCCTCTGCGAGGAGCTTGAGGCTCACCCTCTCATCGAGGTTGACGGTGGCATCAACGTTGATACGGCCCCGCAGGTCGTGGCAGCCGGCGCCAGGATTCTGGTGGCAGGAAGCGCCGTCTTTGAGCATGGCGCCCAGTCACAGCAGGCCATGGAGGCCATCCGCACGAGCGCGGGAGTTGGGCTGGGACGATAAGGGGACGCTTTGACCAACTCTGAGTCTCGACATAAGGTTTACCTTGACGCCGCGGCCTCCTGTCCGCCCACCGAGGCGGCCCTGGCTGCGGCCCGGGACTACGACCAGCAGGCCTGGGCCGGCGCCAACCCCAGCTCCCTACACAGCTATGGGCGGTCCGCCTTTGCCGCCCTGGAGGGGGCCCGCCGCGACCTGGCACGGGCCCTGGGCGCCCGCATGCCCGCCGAGGTCACCTTTACCAGCGGCGGGACCGAGTCCAACAACCTAGCCGTCCTGGGCCTAGCCCGCGCCCAGGTCGACGAACATGGCCACCGGCGCCACCGTGTCCTGGTGAGCTCCATCGAGCACGACTCCATCCTGGCTCTGGCCCCCCGCCTGCGCGAACTGGGCATGACCATGGAGGAGATACCTGTCCTATCCTGCGGCGTCCTTGACCTGGAGGCCCTCAAGGCTATGCTGGGCCCCGACGTGGCCCTGGTGTCCGTTATGGCCGTCAACAACGAGCTGGGCACCATCCAGCCGGTGGCCGAGGTCGCCCGCATGGCCCACGCGGCCGGGGCCCTCTGCCACACGGACGGGGTGCAGGCCCTGGGCAAGTGCCCGCTTGACCTTCGCCAGCTGGGGGTGGACGCCGCCAGCTTCACCGCCCACAAGGTCGGCGGATTCGTGGGCTGCGGCGCCCTCTACGTCAAGTCCCGCACCCGCATCGAGCCCATCCAGCTGGGCGGGGGCCAGGAGCGAAACCTCAGGTCCGGTACCGTCGATGTGCGGGGGGCCCTGGTCTTTGCCGCCGCCGCCAAGGACGCCGTGTCCCAGCTGGACAGCAACCTGGCGGGCGAGCGTAAGGTTGCTCGAACCCTTGTCGAGGGCCTCGTCTGCGGGCCCAATCCCGTCGCCCGCCTGGCTGCCGGCGGCACTTTGGACGACCGCTTCGTCCCCTCCACGGTCTGCCTGCTGGTCCCCGGCCACGACTCCCAGAGCCTGGTCCTGGCCCTCGACGAGCGGGGCTTTGAGGTCTCGGGGGGCTCGGCCTGCGCGGCGGGCTCCAGCAAGGAGTCCCACGTTCTGCGGGCCCTGGGCCTGACTGGCTCTGAGGCCCTGTCAGAGCTGCGCATCTCCTTCGACGCCCGTGTCACCGAGGATGAGGCCCGCGCCTTTGTCGCCGCCCTGCGCCAGGTCTGCGCCTAGAACCTGGCGCCTGTATCAGTCCCGCTATGCTGCCACCGAGAGGGGAGAGGCCATGACCCAGGTCGTCGACTGCCACACCCATACCCGCTATTCGGACGGGACGCCCACGCTCGAGGAGAACGTGGCCCGCGCTGAGCACCTGGGGCTTACCACCATAGCCTGCACCGACCATTTCGTCCTGCCCTCCGCCATGGACCCGGACTGCGAGTGCAGCGTCCCCGCGGCCGACGCGGCCCCTTACCTGGAGGAGATTGCCCAGGTCCGCCTGGCCCATCCCGGCATCGAGGTCGTGTCCGGCTGGGAGTGCGACTACTACGAGGGCTGCGAGGACTTCATCGGGCGCTACCGCGGAAACGCCACCTTCCTGCTCGGTTCGGTCCACGCCCTGGACGGCGAGTGGATCGACGACCTGTCTGACCTCTCCTATTGGGAGGCTCACCCCCTTGAGGATGTCTGGCGCCGCTACTTTGAGGTCTGGTGCCGGGCCTGCTCCTGCCCCGTTGGTTTTTCCTCCATGGCCCATCCCGATCTGGTCCGGATTCTCGGCCGGGTCCCCGCAGACGAAGCCCTTGTGAGCAGGCTTTTCTCCCAGGCGGCCGATGCTGCGCAGGCGGCAGGCGTCCATGTGGAGGTCTCCTCGGCGGGCCTGCGCAAACCCCTCGGTGCATTCTATCCCGACCCCCGGCTCCTTTCTGGCTTCTGCCAGGCGGGCGTCCCCATCACCGTGGGGTCGGACGCCCACAAGGCAGAGAATGTAGGCGACCACATTGCCGACCTCTATGCCTACGCCTATCAGGCCGGCTACCGCAAGGTCGACGTTCCCCGAGCCGACGGAGACTGGAGGCAGATTGACCTATGACGACCAAAATCACTGTCCGCGCCCTGACCGACGCCCTGTTCTCCCTCTTCCCTGCTGCCTGGGCTGAACCTTGGGACCACGTCGGTCTGTCCGTGGGGGATCCCGACGCACCCGTGAGGAGCGTGGCCGTGGCCCTAGACGTGAGCGCCGCCTCGGTCGACGCCGCAGCCGAGAGGGGCGCCAACGTCCTTCTGACCCACCACCCCGTCTGCCTGGACTTGCCGCCCACCATAGCGCCCGCTTCTGCCCAGGTCGGTTTTGCCCCCGCCGCCATCTGGGAGGCGGTCAAGCGCGACGTGGCCGTCATCTCCATGCACACCAACCTCGACCGATCGCCCCGGGCGGCCCTGCTCATGCCCCAGATGCTGGGCCTGGAGGCCAAGGCCGGCATCGAGCGCGACCGCACCCCTTCCCAGGGCAGCCTGGGCGCCCTTGCCAACCTGTCCCAGCCTTGGACCCTGGCCCACCTGGCCAAGGCCTGTACTGAGGCGTTCGGGCGCGTCGCCCAGGTCTATGGCGACAATCCGGGCGCCCGGCTTGACCGCATCGCCTTCTGCTCGGGGAGCATGGGGGGCACAAGCTGCGAGGATGTAGCCGCCGCCCAGGCCGACGCCGCCGTCTGCGGGGAGTGCGGCTACCATCGGGCCCTCGACCTCGTGGCCCGGGGCTGCTCGGTGGTCGTCTTGGGCCACGATGCCTCCGAGCTCCCTCACCGCCAGGCCCTTGTCCAGGCGGCAGTCGAGTGCGGTATTTCCCGTTCTCTCGTTTTTCTGATAGACGAGGCGCCTGTTTGGTGGCAGACTGATACACTTATCTGTGGCGATTAACACGGATCCCAACGAGAGAGAGCATCGCATGGACTCTGCCAAAGCGCTCGTCGAGCTGCAGGACGTTGACATGAACGTCTTCCGCGACCAGCAGGCCCTCAAGAGCATGCCTGTTGCCGCCAAGATCGCCGACATCCGTTCGCGGCTCAAGGAGCTCTCTCGTCGCACCACCCGCATCAACGGCCTCGTCAAGGACAATGACATGACGATAGCCGACCTGACCAAGGAGCGCGAGGAGATTGTGCGCCGGGCCGCGGTCATCACCGAGGAGAACAAGACGGCCGACTTCCGCCAGGTGAGCACCAACAACGCCATCCTGGACAACCTGACCAAGCGGCTGGAGAAGAACGAGTACAACCTGGGCAAGGCCCAGATTGAGGCCAAGCGTCTTCAGGGCCTGCTCGAGCAGTCCAACCAGATTCGCGGCTCGCTGGAGGCCCGTGAGCGGGAACTCCTGGTTCAGCTACGCAACGACGCCGCCCCCATCCGTGAGGAGATTGCCCAGCTCATGGGCCAGCGTGAGTCCCTGCTGGCCTCCATCGACCCCGAGCTCCTCGAGGCCTATCAAAACAGCTGCACCGCCCACGGCCGTATCGGCATCTCCGTCCTCGAGGGTGGCTGCTGCTCCGGCTGCCGCATGCAGCTCCAGCCCTCCCAGATTGACGAGCTCCGTGCCGGCCCCGACATCGCCACCTGCCCGGTCTGCGGCCGTCTGCTTGTCGTCCGCACGCAAAAGGACTGAGGCTCCACCCTCGGGCTCTGTCATATCCCAGCCAGAACTCGGGTGCGGGTGCTGGGCCCTGCATGCCCGTAAGTTCTAGAACTTGCATAGATTTCGCTTTCAGCGAAACATCTTCTTGTAGTTCACCCTGCATCTACGTACAATTAGGTGAGCATTTGTGTGATTTCCTCGTATACACGAGCTTTGATATGGCACGAAACAGGGTTTCAGAGCAGCGAAAACGTGGGTCTCACGATGCCGGACGTACGTGCCGGCTCATAACCGCACATGCGTCCTGACTTGCGCAACACAAGGTACAAGAAACAGTCAGGAGGTAAGAGATGTCGGCACCACTCGCCATTGTCCTTATGGTCGTGATTGCCATCGTTGCAGCTGTCATCGGTGTCGCTCTCGGCCTGCAGCATGCTAAGACGTCCTCCTCGGGAACCGTTTCCCAGGCTAACGAGGAGGCCGCGCGTATTGTTGACAGCGCGCAGAAGCAGGCAGAGAGCGTCAAGAAAGAAGCTCAGATTGAGGCCAAGGAAGAGGCCCTGCGCCTCAAGCAGGCTGCCGAGGCCGATGAGCGCCAGCGCACCGAGAAGCTCAACGAGCGCGAGAATCGCATCGCACAGCGCGAGGAGTCCCTCGACCGCCGCAACGACTCGCTCGATAGGCGTGAGCACCAGCTGTCCAGCCAGGCCGGCGAGATTGACAAGCGCAAGCGCGAGGCTGAGGACCTGGTCCAGCGCCAGGCTGCCGAGCTCGAGCGCATCAGCGGCCTCACCCGCGATGATGCCCATGCCGAGCTGCTCGACAAGGTCCGCAACGAGGTGACCCGCCAGTCCGCCCAGATTATCCGCGAGTCCGAGCAGCGCACCCGCATCGAGGCCGACCGCAAGTCCCGCGAGATTCTGTCCACGGCCATCCAGCGCCTCGCGAGCGACCATGTGGCTGAGGTTACCGTCACCACGGTCCACATTCCCTCCGACGACATCAAGGGCCGTATCATCGGTCGCGAGGGCCGGAACATCCGAACCTTCGAGCAGCTCACAGGCGTCAACCTCATCATCGACGACACGCCCGAGACCGTCCAGCTCTCCTCCTTCGACCCGGTCCGCCGTGAGACGGCCCGCGTGACCCTTGAGAACCTGATTGCCGACGGCCGCATACACCCCGCCCGCATCGAGGAGCTCTTCAACAAGGCCTCTGACCAGGTCCAGGCCAAGGTCCTTGAGGCCGGCGAACAGGCCTGCTACGACCTGGATATGCACGGCATGCACCCCGAGCTGGTAAAGACCCTGGGCGCCCTGCGCTACCGCACCTCCTACGGGCAAAACGTGCTCGTCCACTCCATCGAGGTCGCCCAGCTCTGCGACATCATGGCAAATGAGCTCGGACTTCCCAACATGGCACCCGTTGCCCGCCGCGCGGGCCTTCTGCACGACATCGGCAAGGCCATCGACCACCAGGTGGAGGGCCCGCACGCCGTCATCGGCGCAGACCTGTGCCGTCGCTACGGGGAGGAACCCGTTGTCGTTCACGCCGTGGAGTCCCACCACAACGACATCGACCCCGACGGCATCATCGACGTCCTGGTCCAGGCCGCCGACGCCGTGAGCGCAGCCCGTCCCGGCGCCCGCAGGGAGTCCGCCGAGAGCTACGTCAAGCGTCTGGAGAAGCTCGAGGAAATCGCCGACTCCCACGAGGGCGTCGAGCGCACCTACGCCATGCAGGCCGGCCGCGAGATTCGCGTCATGGTCAAGCCCGAGGATGTCTCCGACGCCCAGGCCACCGTGCTCGCCCACGAGATTGCGACCGAGATTGAGGACAAGCTCCAATACCCCGGCCAGGTCAAGGTTGTCGTCATCCGCGAGAGCCGCGCGATGGACGTCGCCAAGTAGGGGAGGGCCTTTTGCCCCTTTCCGAGCGAAGCCCGCAGGACCAGCCGCATAACACCCCCGTCACCGCCGGCCTGTCCGCTGCGGCCGGTGACGGGGGTCTCGTCGACTTTATCGCCAAGGTGGCGGGAGAGGACTCCCTGCGGGTGGAGGAGTCCTTCGGTCAGGGCTTCGTCCGCCTGCGGGTGGCCGAGGCCGAGCGCCGCCAGGCCAAGCACGACATCCGCTGCGTCGAGGACATCGTGATTGAGCTTCTCCGCAACGCCCGTGACGCAGGGGCCAGGCGGGTCTTCTTGGCCACCGCGCGCAGGGGAGACGAGAGGTCCCTGGTCGTCCTCGACGACGGGTCCGGCATACCCGCCAACATGCATAAAAAGATCTTCGATGCCCGCGTGACCTCCAAGCTCACAAGCGTCCATATGGACCACTGGGGCGTCCACGGGCGCGGCATGGCCCTCTACTCCATCGCCCAGAACGTGTCATCCGCCCGGGTCTGCGCCTCCAAACCCGGCTGCGGCACCTCAATCGCCGTGACCGTTGACTGCACCAAGCTAGCTGAGCGGGATGACCAATCCACCCTTCCCGACCTGGAACCAGGCAAGGACGGGATTCTGATTGTGGCCCGCGGGCCCCACAACATACCCCGCACGGCCGCCGAGTTCGCCCTGGAGGAGAGGGGCGGCGTCGAGGTCTGGCTGGGCACCCCTTCCCAGATTGCCGCGACCTTGCGGGCCCTTTTCAAGGACTCCCCGGGAGAAGGGGTCTGCGCGGGACCAGCCGCGGCCGCCACCGCCCAGCAGCTGGCCCTCGTCTGCCAGGGCCTGGGCCTTGACCTTTCCCTGCGAAATGCCCACCGGGTCATGGCCGGCGAGATTCCTGTCCAGCCACCCTTACTCGACACCCTGCTTGCCACAGTGGATGACGGGGCTCTGCAGGAACCCCGGGTACCTGGCGGAAAAGAAGGTGCCGGACAGTCTCCGCTCGACCTGGTCCGTGACCGGAGGGGCCTTCGCTTGGACAAGGCTGACGTCGACGCTTTTGCCGACCGGGTGGCCAAGGCCTTCTCAGAGCTGAGCGCTGGCTACTACCTGACTGACGTATCCGCGCCCCGTGTGAGCGTGCACGCCAACAAAATCTCGGTGACCATCGAGTTCGGCAAGGAGGACTGATGGGCGCCCCTCGCAGAAATGTCCAGCCCGCACCATATGCACGTTCTTAATGTACTATGCGGTAACTGTATTCAATCGCATCTGATACGTAGCCTGACCGGAGCTCACATGGACTACCTCAAGGTCTCTAGCAAGTCTTCGCCCGCCAGCGTGGCTGGCGCCATAGCAGGCATGATTAAGGATGGTGTCCCCGTCGAGATGCAGGCGGTGGGCGCAGGCGCGGTCAACCAGTCCATCAAGGCCATCGCCATCGCCCGCGGCTTTCTCATTCCTACCGGCATCGACGTGTCGTGCTCGCCGGTCTTCCAGGACATCGTGATTGACGGCGAGAAGCGCACTGCCATCCGCCTCACCGTCCATCCCCGGTCCATCGATGAGTTCACGCCCATGCTCGTCAGCGAACGCAAGGATGCCGAATATGACGAACGCCTCGACTGACCAGCCCGTGGCCTCCGCAGCCGGCACAGACACCCGGGCCCTGGCCGGTACGACGTACGTCGTGCGCGCCTTTGGCTGCCAGATGAACTTCCACGACGCCGAGCGCGTCCGCGGCATGCTCGAGACCTGCGGATCCTTGCCTGTCGAGCGCTACGAGGACGCTGACATCGTGGTCTTCCTCACCTGCTGTGTGCGCGAGGCCGCCGACACCCGTCTCTACGGCCAGGTGGCCACCATGAAGAACCTGCCGCCCCGGCCGGGGTCGGACAGGCGCGTCGTCTGCGTGGGCGGCTGCATCGGCCAGCGCGACGGCGAGGCCCTCTTCACCCACCTGCCCAACGTGGACGTCGTCTTCGGCACCCACACCCTGTCCCGCGTCCCCCAGCTCATCGAGCGAGCCCTAGCCGGCCAGGACCATATCAGCGCTCTGCTCGAGGCCGATGTGCTGGGCGAGGCCTCGACCGACCTGCCTTCCCGCCGCGACGAGGAGTTCCACGCCTGGGTGCCCATCACCTTTGGCTGCAACAACTTCTGCACCTACTGCATCGTCCCCTACGTGCGCGGGCGTGAGCGCAGCCGGGAATTCGACGAGATTGTCGACGAGGTCCGCCGCCTGGCCGACGCAAACGTCAAAGAGGTCACGCTGCTGGGCCAAAACGTCAACTCCTACGGACGCGATCTCTACGGTTCGCCCCGCTTCGCCGAGCTCCTGCAGGCCGTGGGCAACACCGGCATCGACCGGGTCCGCTTCACGTCCAGCCATCCCAAGGACCTCTCCGACCAGACCATTGCGGCCATGGCGCAGACGCCAGCCGTCATGCCCAACCTCCACCTGGCCGTGCAGTCGGGCTCCTCACGCATCCTCAAGGCCATGAACCGCACCTACACGCGCGAGCAGTACCTGGCCCTCGTCGACCGCATTCGCACCGCCATGCCCGACATCGCCCTGTCCACTGACATCATCGTCGGCTTTCCAGGCGAGACCGAGGAGGACTTCCTCCAGACCCTGTCCTTGGCCGAGCAGGTCCGCTACAGCCAGGCGTTCACCTTCATCTACTCCAAGCGCGAGGGGACGCCTGCGGCAAAGATGGCAGACGACACGCCCCGCGAGGTCATCCAGGACCGCTTTGACCGGCTGGTGGAGGTCATCCAGACCACGGCCTACGAGCAGAACCAAAAGGAGCTCAACCAGACCGTTCCGGTCCTTTTGGAGGGCGTTTCCAAGCGAAACGCCGCAATGCTCTCGGGTCGCAGCCCCAAGAACCAGACGGTCCACGTGCCCATCCCCGCAGGCCACGCTGGTCATGAGTACGTCGGTCGCATCATGGGCGCCCACATAGACCTGGCCCGCACCTGGTACCTGGAGGGCACGCTTGTCGACACCTAGCCCTGCCACGCCCAGCCCAGCGGTCCCCGGCCCCGCGGCCTTTGATTGCCATGACCTCGGCCCCGCGGTCCCAGGGTCCGTGGTCCCCGCAACCCCAGCTCATGCAACCTCTGTTTCTGTCTGCGATGTCGTTGCTATCGTGGGTCCCACGGCCTCCGGCAAGTCTTCCTTGGCCGACGCCCTGGCCCTAGAACTGGGCACCTCCGTGGTCTCGGCCGACTCCATGCAGGTCTACCGGGGCATGGACATTGGCACGGCCAAGACCCCGGTGGGGGAGAGACCGGTGCCCCTACTCTGTGTGGATATAGCCGATCCCGGCCAGACCTTCTCGGCAGCCGAGTATGCCGAGCTCGCCCACCAGGCCATCGATGGGCTCATTGGGGAAGGCAAGACCGCCGTCGTCTGCGGGGGGACGGGCCTCTACGTGCGCGCCGCCCTGGAGGACATGGCCTTCGCTGCCGGAGAGCAGGTCGACAACCCTGTCCGCGAGCACTATCAGGAGCTCGCTCAGGAGCTGGGGCCCCAGGGTATCCACAAACTCTTGGCCCAGAAAGACCCAGCCAGCGCGGCCATCATCCACCCCAACAACGTGCGGCGGGTGGTCAGGGCCTTTGAGCTGCTGGAGCAAGGGACGACCTACGCCGTCAAACACGAGGGGCTCCAGGTCCGCATAAACCGCCATCCCACCCGGGTCTTCGGCCTCGCCTGGGACCGGGACCCCCTCTACCGGCGCATTGACGCCCGGGTTGACCAGATGATGGGACTGGGCCTGGTTGACGAGGTGCGAGGCCTGGTCCAGCAGGGCCTGGCCGACTCCTTGACCTCGCGTCAGGCCATCGGGTACAAGGAAGTCATAGAGGCGCTCCGTGCCGTGGGGGAGGGCGCCGACGAGGGCGAGGTTATGTCTGCCGCTGTCGACTTGATCAAGATGCGGTCGCGCCGCTATGCCAAACGACAGATGACTTGGTTCAGGAAAGACCCCCGTGTCGAGTGGCTCGACGCGACCCATGCGACCACGTCCCAGCTGCTCACCACGGTCATCGAACGTCTGACGAAGGAGCAGGTCCATGGCTGAGGAGCCCTTTGTTGTCGCGCCCGAGCGCGAGAGGTGCGTCCTAGTTGGCGTCGATTTGGGCCCGGGCGAGTGGACTGTCGATGAGTCTCTGGACGAGCTGGAACGGCTGGCCTGGACCGACGGGGCCGACACAGTGGGCAGGGTGACCCAGCGGCTCGACCGCCCCTTCGCCAAGACCTTCCTGGGGTCCGGCAAGCTCTCCGAGCTCAAGGAGATGGCCGAAACCCTCAAGGCCGACGTCGTCATCTTCGACGACGAGCTCACGCCCTCCCAGCAGTCCAACATCGAGCGCGCCGTCGGCCTGGACTTCAAGGTCATCGACCGCACAGCCCTCATCCTCGACATCTTCGGCCAGCACGCCCAGACGCGCGAGGGCAAGCTCCAGGTACAGATGGCCCAGCTCAAGTACCTCTATCCCCGCCTGCGCGGTATGTGGGCGCACCTGGCCAAGGACAAGACCCGCGGCGGCATCGGCTCGCGCTTCGGCCAAGGCGAAAGCCAACTCGAGGTCGACCGCCGCCTCATCCGCAACCGCATGTCAACCCTGCGCCGGGAGCTGGCCAAGGTAGAATCCAACCGCGAGGTCCAACACAAGCAGCGCTATGAGTCCCAGATGTTCCGGGTGGCCCTGGCTGGCTACACCAATGCCGGCAAATCCACCCTGCTCAACAAGCTCACCGATGCCCAGGTGCTCACCCAGGACCTGCTCTTTGCCACCCTGGACCCCACGACCCGCCTTTTGGGGCTTCCCGGCGGCAGGCAGGCCGTCCTCACCGACACGGTCGGCTTCATCCAAAAGCTGCCAACCGGCTTGGTGGAGGCCTTCAAAAGCACCCTAGCCGAGGTCAAGGGAGCCGACCTCATCCTAAAGATAGCCGACGCCTCCGACCCCCATGTGAGCCAGCAGCTGGGAGCCGTTGATGACGTCCTGGAGGAGATTGGCGCCAGCAGCATCGCCCAGCTCGTGGTCTACAACAAGATTGATTGTCTGGAAGACGAGGACCTGCAGGCCCTGCGCCACCGCCACCCTGATGCGGCGACCGTATCGGCCCTGGCTGGGGACGGTCTGGAGAGCCTGGTGGAGGCAATCTCCCGCATCGCCCGGTCCCGCGACACGACCCTGCAGGTGCTCATACCCTATGACAGGGGAGACTTGGTCAAGCGCTGCCACGAGCAGGGGACCATCTTGACCCAGTCCTTCGACCAGTCGGGCACCCGCATGACAGTGATTGCGCCCCCGCTGCTGGCAGCCAGGCTCGAGCCTTTCCAGGAAAGGGGAGACCGGCCCGACCGCCCCGCCGCGGACGACCTACATGGCTCGGATCAGACCGATGACCCTGCCTAGGATGACCGGGTTCTCGGCGTAGATGGGGGTCATGGCGGGGTTCTCGGGCTGCAGCCGGATGCGGTCCTGTTCCCGATAGAAGGTCTTGACCGTGGCCCCGTCATCGACCATGGCAACCACAATCTGACCGTTCACCGCGTCCTGTTGCTCGCGGACAATCACATAGTCCCCGTCGAAGATGCCCGCCTGAATCATTGACTCGCCCTTGACGCGCAGGACGAAGGAGGCGGCATCTCCCACGATAGACTGGGGCAGGGCCATAGACCCCTCTATATTCTGCTCAGCCAAGATGGGTTGGCCGGCCGCCACCCGGCCAACGATGGGCACCGTAATGATTCCCGAGCCGACCGGCTCGACGCCGTCGGCAGCGCTCGCCGCACGCGGGTCATCCCTAATCTCCAGCGCACGGGGCTTGGACTGGTCGCGCTGGATATAGCCCTTGTCCTCCAGCACCTGCAGGTGCATGTGGACCGTCGAGGGGCTCTTGAGGCCGACGGCCGAGGCAATCTCACGAACGCTCGGGGGATAGCCCTTATCCAACACTGTCTGGCATATGTAATCGTAAATCTGTTGCTGGCGCTTAGTGAGCTTGGCATCGGAAGTGGTCATCCTGAGGCTCCTTTCGTCGAACACCAGTATAGATGTCACCTCAAAAGAATGTCAAACAGGTGTTCGTAGACCCTTCACACGGAACACTCGTTCTGCTATCATGGTCGCCGAACGAACGTTCCAAGAGTTTCTGTCCCCACCTTAGCCCATGATGCGGTCGCAGACAGAAACGGATAGGAGGACCACATGAATACCACCAGCATAGCCGCTTTTGAGACTGAGCACGCATACGCACCAGCCGGTCTTGTGGGCCAGAACCTCTTCAATGACTACAACCCCAACCATGCCCGGCTTTACCAGATTGCAGAGTCCGAGCCCAGCGCCGTTACGAGGTCCCGGCAGATCGAGCGTTCTATCCGCCACAACCAAATGAGGCGCTCCCTTTCCCGTCGCCGGCAGATCCGCGCCCTCGTTCTTCTCATGACCAGTGCCATCGCAGCCGTCATCGCCGTCTCGGCCTGGACCATGGTGGGCCAGACTTCCACCTACCGGGCCCTCATGGCTTCCGATGCCTCCACGCCCGTCACGGTCCAGCCTGGCGACACCCTCTGGTCCATTGCCGACCGCAACCCCGTCAGCAACCTCAGCACCTATGAGGCCGTCCGCCTCATCTCCGACCTCAACGGTCTTGAGGCCAGCTCCATCTATCCCGGTCAGACCATCCTGGTCCCCACGGCCGGCTAAGCCAGGCTTGGCATAGATGTGCATAGCCAACAACCAGGCTAGCGATAGGGGAGCAAAACATACAATTCATTTACTCACAGGTGAGGTAAACTTTCGCATGTACCCGAACCAAATTCATCGAGGAGGATACATGCGGTGCCCCAAGTGCGGCTATACGGAGTCAAAGGTCATAGACTCACGCCCGGCTGAGTCCGGCAATGCCACGCGCCGACGCCGCGAATGCCTCAACCCCGAATGCAAGGAGCGCTTCACGACCTACGAGCGCCGTGAGGAGCATCCCCTCCAGGTGCGCAAGAAGAACGGCACGCTCGAGTCCTTCGACCGGGAAAAGCTGCTCAAGAGCCTGGTCACCGCCACGGTCAAGCGCAACATTTCGGTCGAGAAGCTCAACGAGCTCATCAATGACATTGAGACCGAACTCCGCAACCACTTCATCAACGAGGTCGATTCCCGCCAGCTTGGCAACCTGGTCCTCGAGCACCTGCGCAAGCTTGACAAGGTGGCCTATGTGCGCTTTGCCTCGGTCTACAAAGACTTTGGCGATCTCGAGGGCTTTTACCAAGAGCTTGCATCCATATCGTCAGATACAGATATATAATATTAATAGATTGATTAATATTATTTATAATGATTGAATAGGGGAGGGCACCTTGTCTCAGATGTTCGTAGACGTGACCATCAAAAGGCTCGACAAGTCGCTCCCCCTGCCTAGCTATGCCTATGAGGGTGACGCTGGCCTGGACATCCTGAGCGCCCAGGACCTGACCCTGCAGCCCGGTGAGCGGGCCCTGGTGTCCACCGGCATGGCCATTGGCCTGCCTGACGGCTATGCGGGTTTCATGCAGCCCCGTAGCGGTCTAGCAATACGAAGTGGCCTTTCCATCGTGAACACACCCGGCCTCATAGACTCCCATTACCGGGGCGAGCTAAAAGTCATCCTCATCAACACAGACGCCCATACACCCATCGCAATCCACCATGGTGACCGCATCGCCCAGTTAGTCATCCAGCCCGTGCCCACGGTCCGCCTGCACGAGGTTGAGGAGCTCGACCAGACCGACCGTGGCGCCAATGGCTTTGGGTCCACAGGCGTGGCGTCGTCGGCGCAAGCATGAGCCTGCCCGCGCATGCATGAGGCTGTCCGGTAGCGGTAGGGAGGGGACCTACCGCGAGTCGCCCATGGTCTGCGCTGTAACTCACACTCCCCTAGAAAAATCCGATAATATATCTTATGTAACATTTGGATTACCATAGAAAGCGCTGGCAGCGCCGGTGCGGGAAGCCAAAGGCCGCCCGATATGCTCATGGGCGGATTCAGAAGCGTGTGGGTGTCGGGCCTGCCTGCTAATGCCGATGGTGTTTGTCAGACGACGCATTGTCGCCAGTATTGTGGCCGCCCGTATGGTGGCTGTGGGACTTGGCCCAGGACATGATGGCGTCGTGCTTCCAGATGCCGAGGCCGCCGATGACCGCGACTATGGCGAAGACGATGATGATGGCGACCCAGTTGGTATCGACGATGCTGGAGCCCACCAAGGTTGACGCAATCATGCCGGGGATGCGGGCGACGTTGGAAAGAATCAGGAAGGTCTTCATGTGCATGGGGGTCAGGGGGACGATGTAGGTCAGGACGTCCTTGGGGATGCCGGGGATGAGGAAAAGGACGAACACAATGGTGTCCAACTTCTCAGAGCTATTGAGGAAGTCGAACTTGGCGAGCTTCTCCTCCCCTATCGCTGTCACGACGAAGTCCCGTCCAAAGCGCGCAACCAAGGCATAGACGGCGGCGCTGGCGATGATGCAGCCCAAAAAGCAAAGACCCAGCCCGCCCCAGGTGCCGTACATGGCACCTGCCACGACCTGAACAATCTCGCCGGGGATAAAGGCAATCACTATCTGGAGAATCTGCAAGGTCAGCAGGACCAAAAAGCCAAAGACCCCCTGGCTGGAAACCCACTTCACAAAGTCGGCCTGGAAATCGTCGTCAACCGCCAGCTGCTTCATGAAGGGCATGATAGCGACGGTGATGGCCACTGCGATGGCAAGCAGAATCACGGCAACCACGATGACGACCAGGCGGCGCTTTCTCTGGGAGATGGCGTCGACTTTATGTGCTTCAGGTCCTTCAAGCTCTTGAGATCTCTTCAAAACCGCCTCCAAGAACGCCTTCCAGCGTGGGGCCTCCCTTAGATTGGGGAGCCGCCGCCCAGGAAATCGGTGATATCGTCAACCTGGATGAACATACCCGGATAGGGTGCGTCAATCATCTGATAGTTCCCAATATATATCCCCACGTGCGAGTCCCTGGGGAAAATCAAATCGCCTTGCTGCAGGTCGTCCAGCGAGTCCCTCCAGTTGCCCGCGGCGTTGATTTGGTCGATTTGGTCCCAGGTGGTGCGGCCTATCGCCCAGCCCTCCAGGGCGTAGCAGTGCTGGCAGAAGCCCGAGCAGTCAAAGCCGCCCTTCTCTGCAAAGTTCTCGTCATCGCCACCCCAGACGTAAGGGATGCCCAGGCAGGCATAGGCGTTCTCCACGATGGACCCCTGGGACTTCGAGGGGGCGTACACGCCGAGTGCCTCCCCGCCCTCCGCAGCCGCCTGGGCAGAGGCGCGGGCCTGGGCGGCCGCCTGGAGCTCGGTCTGCTGGGCAGCAAAGAGCTCCTGGACCTCGACTGAGAGCTGGGCTAGGACCTGGTTGGCCTCGTCCTGGCTGGCCTTGAGCTGCTGCTCCTGCTCATCCAGCTGGACCAGGAGCTTGTTCTGCTCGTCCTGTTGGGAGGACAGGGTGGCCCGCCGCTCCTCGAGCTCCTTCTTGAGCACCCGGATGTCCTCGATGGTGGAGACCTGGGCGTTCTGGACCTTAGCTGCGTAGTAGGTGCGGGTCACGAGGTCGTTGATACTGGAGGATGAGAAGAAGATGTCGAGCATGGAGGTGTGGCCCGACTTGTAGGTAATCTGCATGAGGGCGGCCAAGGCGTTCTGGGCCTGGTCCAGCTCACGGGTCTTGTCGTCGATGCCACTCTGGGTGACCTCGATGTCAACCCCCAGCTGCTTGAGCTCGTCGGCTGTCTGGTCCCGCTGGTACTTAGTGTCCTCCAGCTGGGCGCCGATGGTCTCGAGCTTGTCCTTGGCCTCGTCGTACTGCTGTTGGGCCGCCGTGAGGGCCGCCGTCTCCTCCTCACCGCGCGCCTGGGTGGGGGCTGCAAGGGCCTGCCGGCGAAAAGCCATGCCTGTCAGGAGGAGACACAGGACAACAGTGCCGGCCGAGGCGGTGCTAAAGACAAAGTCCCGCCTACTCAAAGGGTAGGACGTCTCATCAGCTTGCCTCATGGGCGGCGTCCTCCCCTCTCAGCCTGCGGCGCTTTGCCTTTCACGGTTATTGTTAACGTATGCTTACTCGACCGGAGCGCACTGGGCCTCGGGGTGTTTGAACTCACGGCGCAGGGACTGACGAACGATGTCGTTGCGGATGCGGCCGGTGAGCTCCAGGAGGTTGGCCAGGGTCGTGTCGAAGGTCTCGACGGTGCGCGGGTCGTCCAAGGTCCCCTGCCGTCCCATGGTAGTCGAGAGAATCTGGCGGAAGGTCGGTAGCTCGCGGTTGGCCTGCTGCACATACTGGCGCAAAAGGCGGGGCTCCAGCCCGTAGCGCTTGAGCTCGAAGGCGGACCGGATGGTGGGGACGTCGTGTCCGTCCACGAACTCGCGGCCGTGCCTTCCCCGCTGGATGGTGACAATCCCCGCCTCGGACAGCTGCCGCACGAAGCTGATGGGTATGCCAATGAGGGCGGGCAGGTCATCAAGGAAGTGGGGACTGTGGACAATCATATCCTCCTCAGCCGCTTGCACCTCACGACTGGACAGCTCCTCCAAGGGCGCCCCGTCGGCGGCGTCGAGCTTGTCCTTGATGACCTGGAGGGGGTAGAAGCAGGTCTCCTGGAGCTTGAGCACCGCGTCCAGCCGGCGGATGTCCTCGTCGGTGTAGACCCGGTAGCCGCTCTTGGTGCGCTGTGGGTTGACGAGGCCCTTTGACTCCAAGTAGCGCACCTTGGAGATTGAGAGACCGGGATGCGTGGGCTCAAGCTTCTTGACGACCTTGCCGATGTTGTAGGTGGATGCGGCCATGGTCGGCTACTTGTCCTGCGGGATGTTGAGGATCATCTTGAAGGTACCTATCTGGATGGTCGACCCATTGTGGAGGGCGCCGGAGGACATGATGGCACCGTCGACCCAGGTGCCGTTAAGGGAGCCCAGGTCCTCAATCATGGCCGAGCCGTCGCGGATGGTGAGGCGGGCATGGTGTCGGGAGACCGTGCGGTCGTTGAGGAAGACCCCGCAGGAGGGGTCGCGCCCGATGGTGGTCTCGGTCGTGTCGAGCTCAAAGCGCTCGCCGCTGAGGGGGCCACGCACGATGACCAGGCTGGCCAGGCCCGAGGGGGTCGCGGTGGAGATGCCGGGGATGGTGGCGTCGGGGTTGGAGAGGACAAAGGCCTGTGTGCGGTCGGAGTCGAACCGGCTGTTATCGGCGGCATCCATGGATATGATTCCTTTCCTGGGATGGCATATTGAGATTCACGTTAAGGTTAATACTACCCCATCCTGTGCTGGGGCCTGGTATCAACCGCTCCATCAGGGTAATACGACATGTCTTCAAAAAGTCTTAAGGGCGACTTGAGCCTGCAGTTCGGCCGCTAGTCGCAACCCTCGTAGAAGAGCTGAGACACAAAGGGGCCGAAGGTCTGGGTGGGGGTGTCGGCCTCGGAGGCCAGCACCTCGCGAGCGACGGAACCGGTGGCGCTGGCGGCCTCTATCACGCCGACGACGGAGCCCGGGTAGACCTGCTCGGCCTCGGTGGACTGTGTAGACACCTGGACCTCGCCGTCGGCACCGCGCAGGCCCACAGAGGAGACAGGCGCGGTCAGAACGGATCTTCCGAAAAGGGCGCCCGAGGTCAGGACCCCAAAGGCGCTGAGCTGGTCGGAGTCGGTGATGACGGTCGTGGAGGAATAGTGGTCGAAGGCCCAGTCCAGAAGGGCAATGGTGTCCGACACGCGGTACTCCTCCTCCTCGTCCCCCAGCACGCAGGTGTATATGGTCACCCCGCCACGCTGGGCACAGCCCACAAAGCAGTAGCCGGCCCCATAGGTGAAGCCCGTCTTGATGCCCTGCATGCCCGGATAGTAATCGAGCAGCTGGTCGGAGTTGTGGTAGGTCTTGGTGACGCCGCCCACGGGGATGGTGACGGAGGTGGACCCCACCAGGGTGCGGAAGAGGGGCAGGGACATGGCGTAGCGGGCGAGAGTCACCTCGTCGACCGGCGTGGTGTAGTTGTCGGCGTCTATGTAGCCGTCGGGCCGCGAGTAATGGGTGCCCGTCAGTCCCAGTTCCTGAGCCCTCTGGTTCATCAGGTCGATGAAGGCCTCCTGAGAGCCAGAGACGCACTCGGAAATGCCCACGGCAGCGTCACCGGCCGAGAGGACCATCATGATTTTGAGCATGTCGCCTAGGGTCACGACCTCGCCGGCCTCATAGCCGACCACGGTGCTCTCGTTTTCAGCCGCGAGCTCGGAGACCGTGTAGGTCGTGTCCAGGGATAGGCCGCTCTCGATGGCGAGCACCGCCGTCATGACCTTGGTCGTTGAGGCCATGGGGACCGAGACATTCTCATTGACACCCCACAGGACGTTGCCGTCCTCGTCGCATACCACCGCTCCTGCGGCGAACACCGCCGGGACCTCGTCAGGCGCAAGGGAAAGGGTCTCAGCCTGCGCGGCAAGGGGGGCCGCCGCAAGCGCCAGGCAGGCCATGGACCCCACGAGAGTCGCGAAGATGCGCAGGAAAAGGCTGGAGGGGGCTCTCATGGTCGTCTCCTTTGCAAGGACGGTCTAGTGGGTCCGGTTGGCGCGCAGGGCCCGGATGCCACGTGCCGTGTAGACGCAGGCGGTAAGGAAGGACAGGACACATCCCACGTAGACTGCCCACATGCCCAGGCTCACGGGCTGGGCGCCCCAACCAGGTAGCTGGGCCGACTCAATCAGGCCCAGGCCGGGCACGGGGAAGAAGTTGAAGAGCAGGATGGCAAAGCCGCTCATGATGATGAGGGTCGCGGCCTTGCCGATATAGGCCACGTCGATGATGTGGCCCGTGAAGACCTTGAGGACGGCGCCACCAATCGCCAAGTAGACGTCTCGGATGATGAGGAAGACGGCAACGAAAGTGGGGATGCGGCCAGCCAAGTAGAGGGCCAAGACGCCTGAGAAGATGAGGACCCGGTCCATGACGGGGTCGAAGCGCTTCCCAAAGACACTCACCTGGTGGAGCCGGCGGGCCATCTGGCCGTCAATCCAGTCGGTTGTGGCCGCGATGATGAAGATGACGATGGCGGGCACCCGGTATTCCTCATGGGGATACATGAAGAGGAAGCAAATCGTGAGTATCAGGCGGCAGAGGGTGACGAGGTTCGGGAGGGTGAGGACGGTATGCAGGGGGTTCTCCGGCGTGCCAGGCTGATGCCCTGATTTGTCCACGTCAAGCTCGCGCGCCATACTTGCCCTCCCCTAGCGTCTCTCGTCTCTTGTTCCTTACAGCATCCTACCCGCTGGCCCCGTCGTCCGTGGGACAAAAGCCGCGGAAACGAAAAGAGGCCACAGGACCAGGGAGCCCCGTGACCTCTCATCATGTCGTGGTCGGGCAAGCGGGATTTGAACCCACGACCCCTTGACCCCCAGTCAAGTGCGCTACCAAACTGCGCTATTGCCCGTCAACAGGTGAGAACATTATCATTGCGCCAAAGCCGGTGCAAGGAAAAAATCCCGGTTTTTGGATTGGGGTCGTTTCTTCACATCTGTTCCCCGAGAGCCTGTGAGCGGTCCTGTACCATACGGTCGCGAGCTGCCCGGATGGCGACATCCTGGGAAAATCCCCGACTCAGCAGGAAGCGCGCGAGCTTGGCCTCGCGGTTGGGCTCCGAGACCCGCTTGGTGGCCAGTGCCTGGCGGGCCCGGTCGATTTCGTCATCCTCAAAAAAGCGGTCGGGGTAGCCCTCGATGGACCGGGGGTCTATGCCCCGTTGGCGCAGCTCCCGCTCTATACGGCCCCTGCCCCAGCCTTTGCGGACGTGGGCTCGGACAAAGGAGGCTCCGTAGCGGCTCTCGTCCAGCAGGGCGCAGGACTTGGCCCGCTCGATGGCCTTCTCGATGTCCCGGGCCTCATAGCCGTCGGCCGAGAGCTTCCCCCGGATTTCGCTGGGGGCGTAGTCGCGCACGTTGAGCAGGGATGTCAGGCGTTTGCGCAGGCAGTCCTCGGTCACAGTGGTTATGCAGTCGTGAAGCTCCCCCAGGGAGTCGAAGCCGCGCTGGTCACCAAAGGCCTTGGCCACGGCGCAGGGGACGGGTATCTCCCCTCGCTGCGTCTGCTCGTCCACCCGGACCCAGCTGATTGAGGCGCCCTGGTGCGAGCTTGTCTTTTGGGGGGCAATCCCTCCCGCCAGGTAGACGGGAGGAGTTGTGCGCGTCCTTTTGGCCCGGCGTTCCTCCTGCCGGGCCAAAAGGTCGCTTAGCTGCCTGCGGACCAGCTCGACGTCCTTGGGACTGGCCATCATTCCTCGAAGGGCTGATCGTCCCCGGGGACATCGAGGCCAATGGGCTCGCCGACCGGCTCGTCATCGTCGACCTCGAGGCCGATGGCCACGCGGACCTTGTGGTCGAGTTCCTGGGTGAGGTCGGGACTGGTCTTGAGGAACAGGCGGGCGGCGTCGCGCCCCTGCCCCAGGCGCTCGCCTTGGTAGGTGTACCAAGCGCCTGACTTCTCCACGATGCCCTCGTCCACAGCCATGTCCAAAAGGCACCCTTCCTTGGAGATGCCCTCGCCATAGAGGACGTCGAACTCGGCCTGCTTGAAGGGCGGGGCCACCTTGTTCTTGACTACCTTGACGCGGACGCGGTTACCCACGATGTCGCCGCCCTGTTTGATGGTGTCTACCCGGCGGATCTCCATGCGGACGGAGGCGTAGAACTTGAGGGCGCGGCCACCGGGCGTGGTCTCGGGGTTGCCGAACATGACACCTATCTTCTCGCGCAGCTGGTTGATGAAGATGCAGGTGGTCTTGGACTTGGAGAGCGAGCCGGCAAGCTTGCGCAGGGCCTGGCTCATGAGGCGGGCTTGCATGCCAACGACCGTGTCACCAATCTCGCCTTCAATCTCGGCACGGGGGACCAGGGCGGCCACGGAGTCGATGACCACGACGTCGATGGCACCCGAGCGGACCAGCATGTCGCAGATTTCCAGGGCGTCCTCGCCGGTGTCGGGTTGGGAGATGAGGACCTCGTCGATGTCCACGCCGATGCGGGCGGCATAGCTGGGGTCGAGGGCGTGCTCAGCGTCGATGAAGGCGACGACTCCGCCCATGGCCTGGGCTTCGGCCAGGATCTCCAGAGAAAGGGTCGTCTTGCCACTGGACTCAGGGCCGTAGATTTCGATTATGCGGCCACGGGGGACGCCCCCGATTCCCAAGGCGGCGTCGAGCGACAGGGCGCCGGTGGGGATTGCCTCTATCTCGAGGTCAAGGGCCCCATCACCGTACTTCATGATGGCGCCCTTGCCAAAGCGCTTGGTGATTTCACTGGTGGTGAGGTCGATCATGCGCTCGCGCTCTTCGCCGGTGCTCGGTGCATGCACCTCTTTGGACGAGGTGGTTTTCTTGGTGGTCATAGCGTCTCCTTGCCTTTGCTGTCCCAAAGAGAATACACGAACAATTGTTCTGCGTCAAAGCCTCTACCGCGGTCGGCTTCTTATCCTTAAGTCTTGCACACAGGTGGGGACAGAAACCTTACGGTGGCCTGACAATTTGGGCGTTTTTGCACAGCGGGGCTGCTTACTCCCTCTCGGAGACCTTTCTGATGCCGAGGATGAGCATGGAGAGGGCGCACTGGGCCGTCTGCTCGCGTACCTGGGCCCGGTTGCCTTCGAAATGCCGCTCTATAGTGGCCACCTGGACCCGGCGGTCGGAACTGCCCCGGATGGCAAGGCCCATCCACACAGTGCCCACCGGGGTCTGCGCGGTGCCGCCCGTGGGGCCGGCGACCCCAGTCATGGACACGGCAACGTCCGAGCCCAGGGCCCGAAGCGCCCCCTCGGCCATCTCGGCGGCAGTCTGCGAGGACACGACGCCCTTCTCCTCGATGGTGCGGGAGGCTACGTGAAGGACCCCCACCTTGACCGAGGGCATATAGGAGGCGATACCGCCCTTGACCACGAGGGATGACCCGGGGATACTCGTGAGCTGTGAGCTGACCAGGCCGCCTGTGAGCGACTCCGCCGTCGCCAGGGTCACGCCCCACTCCTGGGCCAGAAGGACGACCTGCTCGGGCGTTGTGGGCTCGAGGGCAGCCGGGTCAAGGCGTCCCACATCGCTCCCATCGGCTTGGGCAGCCGGGGCCAGGCTGGCATGGGTCTGCGCGGCCTTGCTCGAGCCAGTCTGTGCCGCTCTGACCGGCCTTGCGAAAAACAGGTCCTTAGCCTTGACGAAGTAGTCGACCATCGAGACTATGGTGAGCACGACGGCCGCAATCATGACCAGCCAGGCAAAGGCGTGGACCAGACCCGACACAGCCGCGAACTGCGAGGCGTCCATGATAATGAAGAGGCAGACGGCGACCATGGTGACCAGGGTCTTTGCCTTGCCGACGTAGGAGGCGGCGATGACGGTCCCCGCCGAGGCGGCAATCATGCGCATGCCCGAGACCAGAAGCTCGCGGGCCAGGATGACGATGGGAACCCAGCTAGACAGGGCCCCCTGCTCCACCAAGGCCATCATGGCGGCCAGGACCAGCAGCTTATCGGCTATGGGGTCCATGAACTTGCCGAAGGTCGTCACCTCGTCGCGAGACCTTGCCAGGTAGCCGTCCAGAGAGTCGGTAAGTGAGATGAGGGCGAAGAGGGCTACCACTACCCAAGGCTTGACCGCGGGGGTGCCCCAAGGGACCAGCATGAGCGCTACCAACACCGGGATGAGCAGGATGCGCACGCAGGTGACTATGTTTGCCGGCGTTCGGACTGAGCTGGCATCCGTGCCTTTCTTCGCGTCCATCCCCTACCGCCCCACAATCGTCCCGAAGAGCTCGTAGCACACAGCCTCGTCGATGCGCACGTCCACAAAGTCGCCCATGGCCACGTCCGCCTGGCCCAGATGGACCACGCCGTCGCTGTCGGGCGCCTGGAAGGCCGCGCGGCCGATGAGCTCGATGTTTCCGTCCTCGTCTGCCTCAGTGCCGTCGACGAGGACCCGATAGACCTGTCCCACCCGCGCCTCGGCAGACGCAAAGCCCGAGTCGTCGGCTATGTCGTGCAGGGTCTGGGCCCGCTCCAGCTTGGTCTGGTCGTCCAGCTGGCCGGGAAGGCCGGCCGCCTCGGTGCCCTCCTCCTGAGAGTAGGCAAAGACCGAGGTGTAGTCGAACTCGTTCACCTCCAGGAAGGCGCAGAGCTCGTCGAACTCCTCGTCGGTCTCGCCCGGGAAGCCCGCCATAGCCGTGGTGCGGATGGTCATACCGGGAATCTCGCGGCGCAGGCGGGCGATAAGCCTCTCAAAGGACTCGCGGTCGCCCGTGCGGCTCATGCGGGCCAAGACGCCGGCGTCGCAGTGCTGCAGGGGCAGGTCGATGTACTTGACCACCTCGGGCACGTCGCGGATGGTGGCGATGAGTTCGTCGGTCATGCCCTCGGGCTGCAGGTAGAGGACCCGCAGCCAGCCATGGCAGGGGGCCAGGACCTTGGCCACCTCGCGCATGAGCCAGTCGAGGGTGAGGTTGCCTGGCAGGTCGGAGCCCCAGACGCCGGTGTCCTGGCCGATGAGGACAATCTCGCGCACGCCGCCCTTTACCAGGGACTTTGCCTCGTCTAGGATGACCTGGGGCTCGCGGGACCGGTAGGCGCCGCGTATGTAGGGTATCGCGCAGAAGGAGCAGAAGCGGCTACAGCCGTCGCTAATCATGAGATAGGCCGTGGCGGACCGGACGGTGCGCAGTACCTCGGGCGTGCGGGAGGCGTTGCGGTCAAGCGAGGAGATGCCGCAGACGCGGGCTAGGACCTCGATGATGGTGTCCTCCTCCTTGACCGGGACGAAGGCCGCCACCTCGGTGAGCTCGCGGGTCAGGTCCTCCCCGTAGCGGGAGGGGATGCAGCCGCACATGACGACGGGCATCTTGGTCCCGTCAGCGCGGTCGACCCCCGCGAGCTCTAGGGTCAGGTCTAAGCCCTCCTGAACGGCGCTTACCAGGAAGGAGCAGGTGTTGACAATGGCCACGTCCGCCTCGTCGTCAGGTTCCACGACCTGAAAGGCTGGGCAGGCCTCGATAAGGGTCCGCATGCGGTCGGTGTCGACCTCGTTCTTGGCGCAGCCGAGCGTGACCATCTTGACGCGGCGGATGGGTTCGGACGGGATGTGCGTGGTGTCTGACATGAAAACTGCCTTGCCTTGTCGTTGAGTCGTTGAGCCCTCGGAAGGGAGTCTGTCGTATACCTACTCGGCTATGCAGGTAGCCGTGAGCGTGGCTAGGCCGGTCGCGTCGATGGTGGGTTCTACCTGAATCCCGTTGACCTCCAGGGTCACGACCTCGGGGCTGGAGAGGGAAATGGTGATTTGGCTGTCGAAGAAGAAGGTCTGAGACTCCCCCGCCACAGCCTGGTTGGCATAAATCGGGGCGCCGTCGACGCTTACCTCAATCCAGGGCGTCTCCAGCGATTCCGGGTCAACCGAAAAGACCAGGTTGGAGCCAGGGGGCAGGGTTGTCAGGTCAATCTGGGGCGTCTCCACCTCGGCGGTGGGCTCGGTGGTGATGACGGGCGCCGCGTTGGTACCGTCGGTCGTGTTCTCAGGCTGAGTTGTCTGATCGGACGCGCTTGAGTTCGCGGAGGCCGAATCCGAGGAGCCGGACCCCATCTGGACCACGGGGATGGTCGACTGCTGGTTGGTGTCCCCGCGGGTGCAGGAGGAAACCGCGAAGACGACGATGACCACCAGCAACAGGGCAATGACGCCGAATACGATGACGGCAGCCATGCGGTTCTCGCCAAAGAAGGCGCGCAGGCCCACCAGGGCGGTCTTGAGGCTCTGGCCGAAAGATACCTGCTCCCGCTCGGCAGGGCCACTGGAACGAGACAAAGACCTGCGGTCGCCTGCCTGGGTGAAGCCGTAAGACCCGCCCCAGCCGCCTGAGCCGCCCTCGTAGCCGTTGTTGAGGTCGATGGCGTCGGCCACCCGCAGCTCACGGTCCGCGGGCTTTGGGTTGCGACGGTCGCGCGACGTGGCTTCGCGTTGCTGGCGGTCGGCGCGGGTGGTCTCGTATTCGCGCCTAGCATCGCGTCCTTGGGCCCGGCCGTCCCTGCGCTCGTCGCGGTCCCGCGCCGTAGAGACGCCCCTGCGCTCGGATTCGTCCGAATAGCCCGAGCGCCCGCCCCGATAGTCAGGGCGCTCGGCCCGGCTGTCCCGGTGGCCGGCCCTGGCCGCACGCTCATCCCGGCTGGCCTCATCGGACCGCGTCCGCTCGGAAGAAGAGGATGAACCGGACCGGCGAGAGGGCGTGTCATAGAGACCGGGCCTGCGGGAAGCCTGGTAGGTCCTGTCGTACTCAGAGGCCTGGTCCGCATAGCCGCGCGCAGACGCGGGCCGTGTGGTGGGAGCGGAAGGGGTCGGCCTTGCCGGTCCACGGCCTCGATAGGACCCCTCTGCCCGGTCGTCGCGGTCCTCTCGGTAGTCCTGACCGGCCTCGTAGTTGTGACTGCCGCCATAGTCATTCCCGGACCTGCGGTCGCGCTCGGCGCTGCGGCGGCGCGGGGAGCGCTCCTGAGCCAGCATGCGCTCATAGTGATAGAGCTGCTCCTCGTAGACCCTAATGATTTCGGTGGTGTCGAGTCCCAGGTAGCGGGCATAGGAGGCCAGATTGGCCTTGGCATAGCCCTTGGGCGGCATGGCCGCGAAGTCAGACTTCTCGAAGGCCTCGATGACGCGCCGCTGGAGCTTGGTGGCGTTCACCACGCGCTCCACCGAAAGGCCGAGCTGCTTGCGGCGCTCGGAGAGGATTTCGCCGATAAGCTGCTGGGCCATCACACATCACCTTCGGTAAACTCGGTCCCGAACAAGGCAGAGAGCTCGTCGAGATCTTGGATGAGCACGTCGCGCGGCTTTGAGCTGCGGGCCGGCCCCACGACCCCGAGCTCCTCGAGCATGTCCATGACGCGGCCGGCACGGGCATAGCCCAGCTTGAGCCGGCGTTGGATCATAGAGGTGGAACCCAGCTGGTTCTCGACCACGAGCTGGGCGGCCCTCATCACGAGCGGGTCGTCGTCGTTGACGGCGGTGACCTCCCCGGAGTCAGCGTAGTCGGAGCCGCCGGCGTCCAGGCCTCGGGTGTCCATGGTGAGCTGGCGGGCGTCGCCCATGGGCGCCATTCCCAGGTCCTCGGCGGAAGCAGCCGATGCCTGGGTCTTGAGGTGGCTCACGATGTTGGCAATCTCGGGGTCCGACAGGTAGCAGCCTTGGATGCGGCGGGGCTTGCTCCCCCATCGGGTCTGTAGGAAGAGCATGTCGCCGTGGCCCAGGAGCTTTTCGGCACCGGTCTGGTCCAGGATGACCTTGGAGTCGATGCCAGAGGCAACCTTGAGTGCCATTCTGTTCGAGATGTTGGCCTTGATGAGGCCGGTCACAACGTCGGCAGAGGGTCGCTGAGTCGCGGTCACTATGTGCACGCCGGCGGCACGGCCAAGCTGGGCTATGCGGGTGATGGAGGCTTCGACGTCCTTCTTAGCCACCATCATGAGGTCGGTCAGCTCGTCGATGATGACGACCAGATAGGGCAGGTGCTTGAGCCCTGTCTGGGCTACGACCTGCGGGTCTTCCAGGTTCCGGTTGTAGGAGATGATGTCGCGCACGCCAACATTGGAAAAGACCTTGAAGCGCCTGGTCATCTCGGTGACCGCCCACTGAAGGGCGGCCGAGGCCTGATGAGGGTCGGTCACAACGGGCATGACCAGGTGGGGTATGCCGTTGTAGCCCGTGAGCTCGACCTGTTTGGGATCGACCATGATGAGGCGGACGTCGTCTGGTGTGTTGCGCATGAGCAAGCTGCAGATGATGGAGTTGACCATGACGGACTTGCCCGAGCCCGTGGTACCCGCGATGAGGAGGTGGGGCAGGGTGGCCAAGTCGGTGTGGACCGGTTTGCCGTTGGCATCCAGGCCCACGGCAAAGTCCAGCGGCCCGCCGGTCACGCAGGCGATGATGTCGCCGAAGAGGACCGTCTGCCTGGTCTGGTTGGGCACCTCGATGCCGATGTAGGAGGTCCCGTGGACCGGCGTGTAGATGCGGACGCTCTCCTGGGCCAGGGAGCGTGCGATGTCCTCCTCGAGCGCGGTGAAGCGGTTGACGCGGACCCCCTGGCCTGGCTTAATCTCATAGGTTGTGCAGGTGGGCCCCTCGATCCATCCCTTGACCTCGCCGGGCACCTTGAACTCGGTGAGCACGTCGGCCAGCCGCTCACCCATGTGGGCAATCTCGTCCAGCTCGGCCTGGCTCTTTTTCAGGCCGTGGGTGGTGTGACGCAGCAAAGCCGGATCGGGGAGCTGGAAGTCGCTGGAAGGTGCGGCGGGTCGGGCGGATGCCGCGGCGCCTGACACGCCCGCAAAGTCGGTCGCGCCCTTTTGTGGCGCCCTGTCCGCTGAGGTGAGACGGGTCGTCTCGGTCGAGGGCGTGCGAGCCTTCTTGGCCGAGTCCGCTCGGGTCTGGTCAGCCTTCTCGGCCTGGTCGGGCAGGCTCTCCCAAGGAGGCGTCATGTCGGCGACGCAGGGGCTGGCCTCAGGGTCCCAGTCCTGCACGTCTTCCTCTTCGGCGAGCCCCTGGTCAGGCTCTGGGTCCGCGGATGCAGCCTCCCGCCAGACCTCCCGCCCCTCCCCTGCCAAGCTGGGAAAGGGAGTGGTCTGCTCGGCTGGGGCCTCAGGCTCAGATTCAGGCTCAGGGTCAAAGCCGGGTTCAGGCTCAACCTCAGCCTCAACATGATGGATTCCGGCGATGATGCCCGGGACCGGCACATCCAGGCGGGCATCGGCAAAGGCCACGTCCCTCTCGTCGATGTCAGCCTGGGGCTGGTCGGTCCCCTCCCACCAGTTGCGAGAGGCAGACTCGGCCCGGCGCTGGTCGCGGACACGCTCCCGACGGAAGGCCTTGGATCCGGCATCCTCGCGGGTAAAGGCTGTGTCGATACCGCGGCGCAAAGGGGCCTGGGGGGTCCCGCCCAGACTCTGGGCCAAACCGGGAAAGGCCTCCTCGTCCAAATCCTCGGGAACCTCCCCGAAAGCCATGGCAGGCTGCAGGAAGGTGGTCTCGTCCGGGGAGGCGGCCGGGGCAAGCGCGGGCCCGTTTTGGTCGTCAAGGTACTGGCGGGTCAGGGAGGCGCCGCGGCCCTGGGCCCGCTTGAGGACCGAGGTAGGCACCCCCTTGAGGACATCCTCGGGGATGCCGGCCTGTTGCAGATAGGTGGTGGCGGGGATGTCAGCCTGCTGCAGATAGGTCGTTGCGGGAGCATCGCCGGCGAAGGCGGGCGCGACCGGGGCCCCGTTCCCGTTGACGTCGGGGTAGTCTCCGCAGCCGAAGGTGCGCACAGTCGAGGCGCGCTGGCCCGTGCGCGAGCGGTCCAGCACGCTGGTGGGCACGCCGTCCAGCGGCGCCTCTGGGTATTGGCCCTGATCGCCGAGGGGTTGGTCGGGGTCGAAGAGGGCTGTGGGGGCGTAGTCCTCGGGCATGTCACCCTGGGCGCGTAAGAGGTCGAGGTCGGCCTCGCGGGCCAGCTGGGCGGCCCTCTCCTGCTTCTGGCGACGGGCGAACTCCCGGCGCTCGCGCAGGCGCAGAGAGGCCTGCTGGATGACCTCGGTCATGGAGAAGCCCAGCACGACCAGGCCGGCAATCAGAAGGCCCACGAGCACGACGACACCCACGACCTCGCCCGTCAGGCTCAGCAGGACCCAGGCGAGCCCGTTGCCTACATAGCCGCCCCGGCTCACCAGGAGCGCAGGGGTAAAGAGGAGGGAGGGGTCTGCCACAGCGCCCTCTGCCGTGATGCCCAGCAAGGCGATGACGCCCAAGGCTATGAGGCCCAGGCCACAGGCGACCCTGCCGGGCATGACCCGGTTGGTCGGCACAAAGAAGGTAATGGCCCAGACGATGAGGGCAAGGGGCACCAGCAGGGCCCCCAGGCCCAGCAGCCGATGCAGCAGGCCCGAGACGCCCATGGTCAAGACACCCGTCGTCGGCGTGAGGACTGCTATGAGCAGGGCCACGCCCACGACGCCGATGACGATGCCGGCGATGTCGTGGCGGGTGCGGCTGCCGCTGGCCTCAACATAGGGAGCGGGGGCCTGGGACATGGCCGGTGCGGGGGCCGGGGCCTGCCTGGCTGTGGTCGGCCGGCGCTGAGTGGTGCGGCCGCCTGCGGATGCGGCGCGGCTGGCCACGGTCCTCTTGGCAGCCGATGCGCGGCGGGCAGGCTCGGCGGCCTTTGTCTGGGCGCTTTTGGCCTTACTCTTCTTCTGTGGTGTCGAGCTGCGCTTTTGCTGAGCCACTCCTCACTAGACCTCCATAATGAAGGGTATGACCATAGGCCGGCACTGCAGGGTGTCCCACAGGTAGCTTGACAGGGAATCACGCACAATCTTGCGGTCGGCGTCCTGGTCGATAGAGGCGTTGCGGCGCTTGGCAAAGGACTTCTCCAGGCGCTTGGAGGCCTCGGCCACCACGGCGTCGGTTACCTCGAAGGAGACGCCACGGCAGGCGAGCTGGACGTCGAGGAACCTGCCCGTCTGACTGGAGATGGAGACCACGGCGGTCACGATACCGTCGGAGGCCAGCTTCTTGCGGTCGCGCAGGACGACCTGGTTGGAGTCTCCGATGTGCAGGCCGTCGACGTAGATGACGCCGGACTCCACCGCCCGGCCGCGAGTAATGACGTGGTTGCGCATCTCGAGCGAGTCGCCGTTATCGAGGATATAGATGTTCTTGCGCGGGATGCCCATCTTCTCTGCCAGCTTGGCATGGGCGCGCAGGTGCAGGGCCTCGCCATGGACCGGCATGAAGTAGCGCGGCTTGGTCATGGCCATCATGAGCTTGAGCTCCTCCTGCGAGGCATGGCCGGACACGTGCACAAGACCGCGGGACTTGTCGAAGACGTCGGCGCCAATCTTGGCCAGCTGGTTCTCGATTTGCGTGACGGCCTTCTCGTTTCCGGGGACAGGCGTGGCTGAGATGATAACCGTGTCGCTGTGCTCAATCTGCAGGGTCCGGTGCTCGCCGGTGACCATGCGGGCCAGGGCCGACAGAGGCTCTCCCTGAGAACCAGTGCACAGGACAACGACTCTGTTGTCGGGCAGCTTGTCGATGTCGAAGGCGTCGAGAATGTCCTCGTCGTCGATGTTGAGGTAGCCGAGCTCGCGGGCAATCTTGGTGTTCTGCAGCATGGACCGGCCGGTCACCACAATCTTGCGGTTGGCCGCCTTGGCTGCGTCGCAGACCTGCTGGAGCCGGTGGATGTGGCTGGAGAAGGACGCCACGAAGACACGGCCCCTGGCCCGGCTGATGATGTCGCACAGGGTGGTTCCCACCTCGGCCTCGGAGGGCGTGAAGCCCTTGTACTGGGCGTTGGTGGAGTCGCTCATGAGCAGGTCCACGCCCCTCTCGCCAAAGGCAGTGATTGCGGCGAAGTCGGTGCGCTGACCGTCGATGGGTGTCTCGTCGAACTTGAAGTCGCCCGTGTGCAGGACCGTGCCGGCAGGCGTGGAGATATAGAGGCCCATGGCGTCGGGGATGGAGTGGTTGACATGGAAGAAGTCCACGTCAATCTCGCCCAGCTTAATGTGGTCGCGGGCCTTGACCGGGTGGAAGTTGGGGTTCTTAATCCCGTGCTCCTCGAACTTGCCAGCCACCATGCCCAAGGTGAGGGAGCTGGAGAAGATTGGCACGTCGGGATTGAGGTCGGCCATGAGGTAGGGCAGGGCGCCCGTGTGGTCCTCGTGACCGTGGGTGATGATGATGCCGCGCAGCCTGTCCTCGTTCTCGAGCACGTAGGTATAGTCGGGCAGGAGCATGTCAATCCCCGGGTGGCTGTCATCGGGGAACATGAGGCCGGCGTCGTCCAAAATCATGTCGTCGCCATACTCGAAGACCGTCATGTTCTTGCCGATGCCATCCAGGCCGCCGAGGGGGATGATGCGCAAAGGCATGTTATTTCGTTTTGGCATATGCAGGGTAAAACCTCCTTAAACAATCGTAGGTCTTTCGTTATTGGAAGATGCAGAAAGAGAGAACCTTCCTGCATCACTGCGAATCACACGACAAGCGGAACAACCCGTAAGCGAGCGGGCCATCCCGGCTAACAGGCGACGTCGACGCCCAGGTCCGTCAGCACGCCGCGGATGAAGGCCGTCTGGTCCTGCGTGGCCTCGACCAGAGGCAGGCGCAGCCCCCCGACGGGGCGGCCGATGAGCTCCAGGGCCTTTTTGACCAGCGTGGGGTTGGGGGCCTTGAAGAGGCCGGTCATGAGGGGCTCGAGCCTGGCGTGAAGCTGTTTGGCGCCTGCTTGGTCGCCGGAGGCGAAGGCGGCAACCATATCGGCCATGAGCCGGGGCACCACATTTGAGGTCGTGGAGATGACGCCGGAGGCGCCGATGGCCATGAGGTCGAGGGTCTTGTCGTCGTTGCCCGAGAACATCTCGAAATCCCCAGGCACTTCTGCCAGGACCTGCTTGCTCTTCTCGATGTCGAGCGCAGCCTCCTTCATGCCGCGCACGTTGGGGCAGGCCTCGGCAAGGCGGATGATGGTCTGGGGCTCGACGGTCACGACGGCGCGGCCGGGGATGTTGTAGATGACGAGCGGCAGCTGGGGCACGGCGTCTGCGACGGCCTTGAAGTGCTGAAACATGCCCTCTTGGGAAGGCTTGTTGTAGTAGGGTGCCACGCACATGACGCCGTCGACGCCTAGAGCAGCTGCCTCGCGAGCAAGGGTCACCGAGGCCGCTGTGTTGTTGCTGCCCACGTTGGCCAGCACCTTGCCACGGCCCTGTGCCAGGCGGACGGTCTGGCCGAAGAGGGCCAGCTTATCGGCCGTATCGATGGTGGGGGACTCGCCGGTAGTGCCGCAGACGCACAAGGTGTCGGCCCCGTTGGAGAACTGGAAGTCTACCAGGTCAGCATAGGTGTCGAAGTCCACCTCGCCCTGCCCGTCAAAGGGTGTGACGATGGCCGTGATGAGACGGCCGAACAGCTGTGCTTGCCTCATGGTGCTCTCCCTCCCGTCCGCCACCCGCTGCATGAGACACAAGAGTGGCCGTCTGTCCTTATCTTAGACCGCAGGTGGCGCTTAGCTGCGCAGCACCCGTGAATTCTGGGGTATCTACGGGCGCCGAATCTGCGTTTTTCCCCGCCAATCCTACAGGCCCATAAGCTTGTCCAGGCCCACCAGGAAGCCGGGTTCCATAGTGGGGATGGACCTGATGGCCAAAAGGACGCCGGGCATGTAGGAGGCGCGCTCGGTGGAGTCGTGGCGGATGCTCAGGGTCTGTCCAGCGCTGGACAGAATGACCTCCTGCGAGGCCATGTAGCCTGCTCCGCGGATGGCGTGAATGCGGACTCCGTCCTCCTCGCAGCCGCGGGCGCCCATGTGGCCCTTGGTCTCGGTTTCGGGTCCGGGGCCCAGGTTGGCCACATGGCCGCGGGCCTCCCCTATCATGCGCGCCGTCTGCACAGCTGTGCCTGAGGGAGCGTCCTTCTTGCCGTCGTGATGCATCTCCACAATCTCGATGTCGCCAAAGTAAGGGGCCGCTAGCTGGGCAAACCTCATCATGAGCACGGCGCCAGTCGTGAAGTTGGGGGCAAAGAAGAGCTTGGCGCCATCCTTGGCGTGGTCGCGCCAGATTTGCTCCAAGGCCTCGGGAGTGGAGCCGGTGGTGCCCAAGACGACCGAGACGCCATGGTCAAGGGCGCAGGCCACATTAGCGGGAGCCGCCTTGGGATGACTGAAGTCGACCAGGACGTCGGGCTTGACCTGGTCGAGCAAGCAGGCCAGGTCGGCCGAGCAGGCGAAGTCACCGTCAGCGCAGGAGATGACCTCGCCCTCGTTGAAGGGGTCGAAGCAGCCTTTGAGCCTGAGGTCCTCGGCCGCGGACACGGCTTCGACGACGCAGCTTCCCATACGGCCCTTTGCACCCGACACGACGACGCTGATCATGACTCCTCCTTTATGCAACCAACAAGCGACAGGGCTAAGGATACAGATGCTACACTCGCAAAAGATCGGGATTCCCGCCAAGCATGCAAAGGCAGCACGAACGAGGGGGGCGAACGGTGGGCGCACGTGGGGGTCGGGCAAAGGACGGGGGCCGGAGGCGCCACTCCCCCACCCCGGCTCGGCAGGCATTGGGACTGGCCGGGGCCTATGCCGCCCTGACCTTTGGAATCTCCTGGATTGCCTGGCTCTGTGCCGGCCTCATGAGGGTCCTCGGGGGCGAGGGGTCGGCAGCCTGGGACTGGGCGGCGATCTTCTTGGTCCTGGGCACCCTGGCACCCATGTTCGCGACCTATTTCCTGCATGGGCGGCTGGCCGCGGCGGGTATCGCCCCCGCCTCCTTTGCCAAGACGGCGTTCGGCCTGCGCCCGAGTTGGCGGGCAGCTTTGGTCTTCTTCGCCCTCGCCGTCTGGCGCTACCTCATGTTCTCATTCGTCTTCGGCTTTCCCTCGAGCCCGGGCGTGGCGGCCTTGTCCTTCCTGACGGGCCTTCCGGTCCTCCTTCTCGGGGGCGGCCTGGAGGAGGTCGGCTGGCGAGGCTTCCTCGAGCCCTGCCTGACGCGCGCTTTTGGAGGTGCCTGCGACACGTCCGATGAGGGCAGGGTCTCGCCCGCGGGAGCCCGCTTGCTCGCCCCTCTGGCCACCGGCCTTGTCTGGGGCTTCTGGCACCTGCCCCTCTTCCTTGTGCCGGGGACCTTTCAGCAGACCGTCCCCTTCTGGTCGGTCCTGCTGGTGGGCGTCTGCCTGAGCTACTCCTTTGCCCTCGTGAGGGCCCAGACTGGGGGCGTCGCCTGCTGCATCCTCTCGCACATGTGGTACAACGCCATGCTGGTTGCGACGCCCGGGTTCACGCCGCTTGCCGTGGCCGCCTTTGCCCTTGAGGCCGTCATCAGCGCGGCCCTGCTGGTCGCCCTCAAGCCCGCAGAACCCGGCCGCCCCGGCAGCCATGGCACCCCCGACCGGCCCGACAATACCGACTCGGATGCCCGCGGCCTTGCCGGTGGCGCGGACGCCGTCTTGGGGCGCCGGTGAGACAGATGCTCGTCTAGGCGCGGCCCACCAAAAGCTCGGCGACCAGGCCCATATGGTCGGTGCCCTCGACGGCCACGACCTCCAGGCTCTCAGCGAAGATCCCGTCCCCGCACAGGACATGGTCCAGGTCGATGAGACCGGCCGAGCCCAGGCGCGGCCAGGTCCCCCGATAGCCTCCTCCTGCGGTAAAGGCGGCGTCGGCAAAACCGGCGTCGAGGATGGCTCGGAATGAGGCGTGGTCGGGCGTGGCATTGAAATCGCCCAGCAAGGCGTAGGTGTCACCAGCCTCATATCCCGCGTCGACGCTGCCCACGCGGGCTACGTCGGAAAGACTCTGGTTCCAAAGGGTCTCGTAGCCAGGGGTGGCAGAGCAGGTGTGGACGCTCACAAAGCGGACCCGCCTGCCGTTCACAACCACCGTCCCCGCCGCCATGGCCGAACCTGAATATCCCACAGCGTCGTCGACACACTTCTCCAACGGCAGGACACTCCACACCTGGTCGCCCGGGCAGGCACCGACCCGATATGGGAGAAGGTCGGCCAGGCCCGCTTGCTCAAGGCTCGCGACCCCCTCAGCCGTCAGCTCCTGCAGGCAGAGGACGGAGATGCCCCGGTCCCTGACCAGGCTCGTGATTTTGTCTGCGTCGGCCTGCCCCACCTGGGTGTTGAGGGTCATGACTGTCAGGTGGAATGGGCTCTCAAGGCTGGGGGATTCGGCAATGAGGTAGGGAACAAACAGGTATGCCTGCAGAGCCAGCCCCACAGCCGCCAAGACGCAGGCCGCCCGCCGCCGGGCAAGCAAGGCCAGGACCAGTCCCGCCAGGCCGACAATCCCCCAAAGGGGCCGCAGGGCTATGAGCTGGGGCAGGGGCGCAATCCCATCCAGGGTATCCGGCACCCAGTGCAGAAGGGTCCCCACCAGGCCGACCAGGGCCAGCAGCCAGCCAAGGGCCGCCAACACGGGGCGAGGGCGGCGCCTGGATTCCCTATCCATGCACCGTCCTCGCTTTCCCGCGCTTACAAGGCGCGTCAATGCCGCCTAACGTGAATTCAAATAGCTTTTGGCCCCAGACTCTCAGGCTTTACTCAAGCCTTAGTTTAGATGCCTCAAGCTCAACTCAACCCTTAGCCCTCGTGATGACGGCGCGGGGTACGTTGGGGCATAGCCGGCTCGTCGTCCTTGTCATAGGAGGAGCGGGCGCCCATGCCGTGGTCGCCAGGACGGCGAGGGTTGCGTCCGCCCTCATAGCGCGAGCTGCCCTCGCCGCGGCGGTCGGAGCGCTCGGGACGGTGCCCGCCGGAATGCTCCGGAGCCTCGGGCTTGTCGAGACGGTCGAGCGAGACCTTGCCCTTCTCGTCCACGTCGATGATCTTGACGTGCACCTCGTCGCCCACGTTGAGTACGTCCTCAACCTTGTCGACGCGACCCTTGGCGACGCGGCTGATGTGGAGCAGGCCGTCCTTGCCGGGCAGGAGCTCAACAAAGGCGCCGAAGGGCTGGATGCCCACGACGCGGCCGTGGTACTCCTCGCCCACCTCGGGGACCTTGACCAGGGCCTCGATGCGGGCGCGGGCCTCCTCGGCGCCGGAGTCGGTCGCGCCGATGTAGACGGTGCCGTCCTCCTGGATGTCGATCTGGGCGCCCGTGTCCTCCTGGATACCGCGGATGGTCTTGCCGCCGGACCCAATGACGTCGCGGATCTTGTCCGTGGGGATGTGGATGGTGATGATGTGGGGCGCGTTCTCGCGGATCTGCGTGCGGGGGGCGTCGATGGCGGCCAGCATCTTGTCGAGGATGAAGGCGCGGCCCTCCTTGGCCTGGGCCAGGGCGTGGGACAGGATGTCGAAGGTGAGGCCGGTGGCCTTGTTGTCCATCTGCATGGCCGTGATGCCCTTGGAGGTGCCCGTCACCTTGAAGTCCATGTCGCCCAGGAAGTCCTCCAGGCCCTGGATGTCGGACAGGATGACGGTCTTGCCCTCCTCTTGAATCAGACCCATGGCGATGCCGGAGACGGGTCGCTTGATGGGCACGCCGCCGTCCATGAGGGCGAGGGTGGAGCCGCAGGTGGAAGCCATGGACGAGGAGCCGTTGGACTCCATGACGTCGGAGACGACGCGGATGGTGTAGGGGAACTCGTCCTCAGAGGGGATGACCGGGCGCAAGGCGCGCTCAGCCAGGGCGCCATGGCCAATCTCGCGGCGCTTGGGGGCGCCGATGCGGCCGGTCTCGCCGGTGCAGTAGGGCGGGAAGTTGTACTGGTGAATGTAGCGCTTGCCGTCGATGGGCTCGATGGTGTCGAAGCGCTGCCACTCGTTGAGCATGCCGAGCGTGAGCACCGACAGGACCTGGGTCTGGCCACGCTGGAAGAGGCCGGAGCCGTGGACCAGGGGCAGGTAGTCGGGCTTGACCATGATGGGGCGGATTTCGGTGGGCGTGCGGCCGTCCACGCGCTCGCCGGTCTCGACGACCATGCGGCGCATGGCGTGCTTCTCAAGGCTCTTGAGCTCGACGGGCAGCTCGCGCTCGAACTGGGCCTGCTCCTCGTCGGTGAACTCGGCCACGATGGAGGCCTTGAGCTCGTCGACCTTGCCCATGCGGGACAGCTTGTCGGGGTCCTTGAGGGCGGCGCTCATCTGGTCGAGGTGGGCGAACACTTTGTTGTGCACATAGGCGCTGGGCTCGTCGAGCACGTACTCCTTCTTGAGGATGGGCCCGTTGGCCTGGGCGACCTTCTCGAAGAAGATGTTCTGCTGCTCGCAGAAGGCGCCGATGGCCTGCTGGCCGAACTGCATGGCGGCCAGCATGTCTTCCTCGGAAATCTCCTCCGCGCCGGCCTCCACCATGGAGATGAAGTCGCCGGTGCCGGCCAGCTCCAGGTCAAGGTCGGAGTTGTCCTGCTCGGTGTAGGTGGGGTTGACGATGAACTCCTGGGTGTCGCGGTCGCGGCCGATGCGAACGCAGGCCAGGGGACCCTCAAAGGGCACGCCGCCCACGTACATGGCGGCCGATGCGCCCATGGTGCAGATGACGTCGAAGGGATTCACCTGGTCGCACACCAGGGATGTCGCGACAATCTGGACCTCATTGCGGAAGCCGTCCGGGAAGGAGGGGCGGATGGGACGGTCGATCATGCGGGCCGTGAGCGTGGCCTTGTCCGTGGGACGGGTCTCGCGCTTGAGATAGCCGCCGGGGATGCGACCCACGGAGTACATGCGCTCCTGGAAGTCGACCGTGAGCGGGAAGAAGTCGTAGTTTTTGCGTTCTTTGGAGACGACGACCGTGAGCAGGATTGTCGTGTCGCCCTGCTTGACGAGGACGGCGCCCGTGGCCTGCTTGGCGAGCTCACCGGTCTCGAGCACGTAGTGTTTGCCATAGAGGTCGAACTCGTGTGTTACCTTTGCCATGCTGAAAACCATTCTCCTCGATCCCCGTCGGCCCCATTGCCGACGGGCTGCCTTTGGCTGTGCAGGGAAGACCGTCTCCCCTGACGAGCGAGGGCGCCTGAACCCTCCTGGGAATCAGACGCCCCGACGAAAAGGGGGCGGTTTCCCGTCCCCCATGCCAAACTACTGGATGTTGTCGCGGATACCCAGGCGGGCGATGAGCTCGCGGTACTCGTTGATGTCGTGGTTGCGGATGTAGACGAGCAGGCGGCGGCGCTGGCCGACCAGCATGAGCAGGCCGCGGCGGCTGTGGAAGTCCTTGGGGTTGCGCTTCATGTGCTCGGTCAGGTCCTTGATGCGGGCCGTGAGCAGGGCGACCTGGACGTTCGAGGAGCCGGTATCGTGCTCGTCCTTGCCATACTCGGCGACAATCTGGGCGCGCTGTTCCTTGGTAATCATTGCTATTTCCTCCACTGTTGTTGAAGACGCCCCCAGCCGAGCGGTAGTGTGTGGCGCTTGCCGCCAAGTCGGGGGTCTGGACCGAAGATGCAGTTTACTATGAAATCTTGGCATCCTGGGACGGCGCGCTGTCTCGGTCCGTCCGCTGCACAAGGCGCACATAGCTTTCAAGCCGGCAAACCAGGGACCCATCAGGTTCAGCCCCGGTCACCAGGACCTTAGCCAAGCCGCATGAGACAGGGCCGGCGTCGGCCGAGGTCACCCGAACCCGGTGGAAGCTGGCCGAGGTGCCCAGGCCCCCCTCCCCTTCCTCCCGCTCCACCAGGGCCAGGGTATGGGAGCCCACGCGGGCCCGGGCGTCGGCCGCCCCCATGCGCAGGGAGAGCTCACGCAGGCGCAAGGACCGCTCGCGCATGGCCTCGGGGGCGACCTGGTCGGGCATGGTGGCCGCAGGGGTGCCGGGTCGGGCCGAGTAACGGAAGACGTGCAGCTTGGAGAAGGCCATGTCCTGGCAGAAGTCATAGGACTGATTGAACTCGTCCTCGGTCTCGCCCGGAAAGCCCACGATGACGTCGGTCGTAAGGGCAAAGCCGGGCATGAGCTCGCGGGCGCGGGCTGCGAGCCGGGCAAAGGCGGCACGGTCGTAGGGGCGCCCCATGCGGGTGAGCGTGGCGTTGCAGCCCGACTGGAGGGGCAGGTGGAGGTGGGGGCAGACCACGTCTGCGTTGCCGGCCATGGCCTCGAGGACCGACTCGTCCACATCCTGGGGCTCCAGGCTGGAGGCCCGCACAATGCCCCGGCCCCTGACGAGGCTGGCGACGCGGTCGATGAGACCAGCCAGTCCGACCTCGTGCCCGCTCCCGTCGGACCCGCGGAATCTGCCGAGGTTGACCCCAGTCAGGTCAATCTCTGCCGCGCCCTCGTCCAGCACCTGGGTCACCTGCCGCTCGATGTCGTCCAAGGGGACCGACCGGCTCTTTCCCCTGGCCTTCCACACGATGCAGTAGGCGCACTGGTTGTCGCAGCCGTCCTGAACCTTGACGCCCCGCTTGAGCCTGCGCTCAGGTCCTAGAGCGGCGGCAGAGAGGGACTGGGTCCGCCCCTCGTCGTCGGTGTTGACGTTGTCGTCGGAAGGAGACGGGTAAAGGCCCGGGCCAGACCAGGCGTGGCTGTCCGATTCAGAGAGGACCGAGCCCGTCCCCACGACCTCTCGCCGGGCCCTGAGGGCGCTCAGGGCATCCCCCACTGCGGCCAGTTTTGCCGGAAGGACCAGGACGTTGTTGCCCAAGCCGGACAGGTCCTCAGGGAAAAGCGAGGCCACGCAGCCCGTCACCGCAACCAGGGGCCGGCTCGGCAGCGTGGCTGCATGGCGGACGGCCTTGCGGGTCTTGGCCTGTGCCTCGCCGGTGACCCCGCAGGAGTTGACGATGACGAGCTCGGCCTCCTCCTGGCCGACAAGGAGGCAGCCCGCGTCAACCAGGGCGGACTCCATCCAGTCGCTCTCGACGCGATTCACCCGGCAGCCCAGGTTGACGACACAGGCGCGCGGCGAGCGGGGGTCGGCCACAGGCGCCCTGCCTTAGGAGAGGGCGTCGCGCAGACGCTGCCAGGGGGTGCGGCGGGGCTTGTTTTCGGCGTCGTCCAGGGTCGCCGACAGCTTCTCCAAAAGCTCGCGCTGCTCGGACGTGAGCGACTTGGGCACGACGACGTCGATATGGGCGAAAAGGTCGCCCCGGTCGCTGCGGCCCAGGCGGGGCATGCCCTGCTTGCGCACCCGAACCACCTGGTCGGTCTGGCAGCCGGCGGGGACCTGGATGTCCACCGTCTCGTCAGGCAGGATGCCGTCGATTGTGACGGTGGCGCCCAGGGCGGCCTGGGTGATGGAGGCCTCCACGCGGACGTGCAAATCGTCCCCGTCGCGCTGGAAGGACTCGTCCCCATCAACAATCACGGTCACAATCAGGTCGCCGGAGTGGGACCCGCGCAGGCCGGCCTCGCCCTTGCCGTCGACCCTCAGCTGCTGGCCGTCACGCACGCCGGCGGGAATGTCCACGGAGACGCGCTCGCGCTCGGGGGCGCGACCTTGGCCGTCGCACTCAGGGCAGGGGTGGTCGATGACCGTTCCGGAGCCGCCGCAGTCAGGACATACCGACCTGGTCTGCATCTGACCGAGCAGGGTGCGCTGGGTGGTCACCACCTGACCAGACCCGTGGCAGGTGCGGCAGCTGACCTGGTGGCCCCCGTCGGCGCAACCTGTGCCCTTGCAGGCATCGCAGGTAGCCAGGCGGTTGTAGGCAATCTGCTTGGAGACGCCCACGGCAGCGTCGGCCAGGCTGACGCGAATCTGGGCGCCCATGTCGCGGCCCTCAGTCCGTGCGGCGCGGCCACCCGTGGAAGCCCCGCCGTTGAAGAAGGCACTGAAGAGGTCGCTCATATCGAAGCCGCCAAAGATGTCGCCCATGTCGGGCATGCCCTGGCCGTAGCCGTCCACGGTGCCGTAACGGTCGTAGAAGTCCCGCTTCTTCTCATCGGAGAGGACCTCGTAGGCTTCGTTGACCTCCTTGAAACGCTCCTCGGCGTCCGGCGCCTTGTTAACGTCGGGGTGCAGGGCCACGGCCTTCTTGCGGAAGGCACGCTGTATGTCCTCCCCGCTTGCCGCCCGGTCTACGCCCAGGATTGCGTAATAGTCTTTGGTCTGAGCCATGAACAGTCCGTCTCCTCGCCTCTGCCGTCGCAAGCGACCTTATACCCTCATCCTCGCCCTGGTTACTAAAAAGCCAAGAACGAGCTGAAAGGAATGAACAGGATAAACAAAAACAGACCGATGAGCATGCCAAAGCCCACGCGCCTGGCAGCCCGGTTGGCAAAGCTGCCTCCCCGCTTGCGGCCACCCATGGGGACCATGAGGAAGAGGAAGAAGAGGGGCAGAGCGAAGAAGGTGAGGATGCGCAGGATAGTGTTGAAGAAGACCGTACACAGGACCAGCGAGAGCACGATGCCCAGGCCCGTGAAGGCAATCTCCTGATTGTGGGTCAGGTGCTCGGAGGGCACGGTGAACTCCACGAGGAGGTTGCCCACGCGCCCGCCGTTGCGGCCCGCGTCACCCGCCCCCTCCACGACCAGGGAGCCACCGTCATGGGAGTCGGCCGGGATGTCGATGGTGACCGTAGCCCGCCTGAGATGGGTGCCCGAGCCCGAGCAGTTAGGGCAGAGGTTGGTTATGACCTTGCCCGAGCCCGAGCACTCGGGGCACTTGACGGTCTGGACGGCGTCGCCCATGAACGTCTGGATACGGGCGGTGACCTTGCCGCTTCCGTGGCAGGTGGGGCAGGTGGCCACGTCTGAGGAGCTGCGCGCACCGCGGCCCTCACAGGTCTCGCAGCGCTCGAAGCGCTCGAAGGTGACGGTCTTCTTGGCCCCCTGACGGGCCTCATCCCTAGTGAGGGTCATGTTGATGCGGCGGGTCGCCCCGGGCTCGCTCGTAAAGGGGGCCGTGCCCCGCGCCGACCTGCCGCCGGCCGTGGACGCGCCAGCGAAGGGACTGCCGAAGGGGCTGAAGGGCCAACCGAAGGGCCAGCCGTCAAATCCGCCGGCACCTGCGGTGGAGGCCCCTCCGGAGGGGCTTGAGGCATAGGGGTTCTGGGTGGTGAACTGCCCCGACCTCAAGGCATCGTAGCGCGACCGCTTGGTGGGGTCGGACAGGGTCTCGTAGGCCTCTGAGACCTCCTTGAAGCGCTCCTCAGCGTCCGGCGCCTTGTTCACGTCGGGATGCATCGTGCGCGCCTTGTTGCGGAAGGCCCGCTTGATGTCGTCGGTGGACGCGTCTTTGGGGACGCCCAGGATGTCGTAGTAGTCCTTCGTGGATGAAGCCAATGTCGCAGCTCGCGTCTCATGGTCGGGGACTGGCGCAGGCAGGTGCGCCGCGTTGGTCATATTCTATCCATGCGGGAGGCCGTCCTGTCACCCCCATCAAACGCTCATCCGCCGTGGGCTAGGTCCCAGAGGGTCCCGTAGAGCTCGTTGCCCAAAAGCCAGCCCTGCTGGGTGGGGACCAGGCCCCCGTCGGACCCCAGAAACGCCAGGCCGCGGGAGACGACCTGGTTGAGGGCCTTGTCCAGCTGCTCTAGGGGGATGAGGCCGCGGGCCCGGTCCAAGAGGAAGGCCGGCACCCCTTTCGTCATGCGCATGCCCAGCATGAGATCCTCTGCCAGGGCCTCCCGGGCCGACAGGGTCTCGGTCTTGATGCACACAGGCTGTCCAGCCCTCACGAGCTGGGCAAAGACGTCCGATTCGGCGCATACGGAGAGGCGGACCCGGGCGGCGCGGTCCCATGCCACCTGGTCCAGAGTCTCGTCCTCCTCGGGCACGGCCTCCATGGGGATGGCGGCCCTCAGCTGGTCGAACTCCCCCGGCGTCATCATGGAGGAGGCCCCGGTGCCCAAGCCCAGGTAGCTTCTGCCCGTCCAGTAGGCCACGTTGTGGGCGCAGCTCTTGCCGGGAAGGGCGTAGGAGGCCACCTCGTAACGGGAAAGGCCCGCCGTCCCCAGGGTCCGCGCAGCCTGCTCCATGAGGGATGCCTGCAGGTCCTCGTCGGGATAGGCCAAATCCCCGCGCTCACAATCGGCGGCCAGGGGTGTGCCCTCCTCGACCATGAGAGGATAGACGCTCACATGCCCTGCCCCGGCGGCCAGGACGCCCGCAAGTGACCTGTCGAAGGACTCCGGGGTCTGCAGGGGAATACCGCACATGAGGTCGCAGGAGAGGTCTAGGCCCGCGTCCACCGCCCAGCCTGCCGCATCCCTGGCTCGAGCGGCGTCGTGGATGCGGCCAAGGGCCCTGAGCTCGGCGTCTACCAGGCTCTGGACGCCCAGGGAGACCCGGGTGGCGCCGGCTGCGGACAGGTCCCGCGCCAGGCCTGGGGTCAGGGACTCGGGGTTGGCCTCGAAGGAAAGCTCGAGGATGCTAGGACAGGCCTCCTGCACGGCGGCCACCAGGCGGACCAGCCCCTCCCCCAGCATGGTGGGCGTCCCCCCGCCGATGTAGGCCGTTCTCACGCAGGAGAGGAGCCCTGCCCGAGACACCCGGGAAAGGCAGGCTAGGAGTGCCTCGAGGTATTCCCCTATGAGAGGATGGCCCTTGCGTATGGCGGCCGTGGTGAAGTCGCAGTAGCGGCAGCGCTGGGCGCAGAAGGGAATGTGCAGGTAGAGAGCCTCAAAACCCGGGCTCTCCGGCGCCGGTGGGGTCTGTGCGCCAGGGCCTGCGGGGGTGGCTGCGGGCTGCCCGGCCATCACATGCCGCGCTCTTGGCAGGTGCGTTCCATCTCATCCACCAGGGCTAGGTAATCGCCCTCGCTCTCGCAGTGGTTGGCCCGGCCCCGCCAGACGCTGGCAGCCGGCAGGCCTTTGACGTACCAGCCAACCAGGGGGCGAAGGCGGGCCATGTGACGGCCGCTTCTGGCATAGCGGCGGATGTGGGTGCGCAAGGCGTCCAAGCGCGTGTAGACGCAGGGCTCGGGTCCGGGGTCGCGCCCGGCAAGCAAGGCCTCGGCCCGCTCAAAAAACCAGGGGCTTCCGTAGGACCCGCGGGCCACCAGGACGCCCGAGACGGCACTGGATTGCAGCCGGGCCACCGCGTCCGAGGGGGTCATGATATCGCCCGAGCCCATGACCGGTATGTCCACGGCCTGCGCCACCTGGTCGATCTTGTCCCAGTCAGCTTGGCCCCGGTAGAGCTGGCCCGCCGTGCGCCCGTGGACCGCAATCCCGTTGGCCCCGTGCTCGGCCAGCGTCTGGGCAAACCGGGGGGCCAGGAAGCCATCTTCGCGGATGCCCAGGCGAATCTTGCAGGTCACAGGCACCGAGGCGGAGCAGCCGTCGATGGTGGCCTCCAAGATTCGGACCGCCCGGTCGGGGTCGCCCATCAGGGCGCAGCCCTCCCCCTTTTTGAAGACCTTGGGCATGGGGCAGGCCATGTTGATGTCGATGAGGGCCAGCCGGTCGCCCAGCCTGTCGCACAAGCCTGCCGCCGCGTATGAGAACTGCTCGGGCCTGCTGCCGAAGAGCTGGACAGCCACCCTATCCTCGTCCTGGCCGGGGTCGACCAAAAGCCAGGTCTGGGCGCTGCCGTACATGATGCCGGCGACAGACACCATCTCGGTATAGGCCAGGGTGCAGCCCCGCTCCAGGTACATGCCCCGGTAGACAGCGTCGGTGATGCCGGCCATGGGAGCCAGGCGGAAGGGGTGCTGTGCCAGCCAGCCGGCGTTGAGGGCCGTGAGGGCGCTTGGGGAGGGCATTGGCTACTCGTCGACCTTGAGGATGGCCATGAAGGCTTCCTGGGGCACGTCGACCGAACCGATAGCCTTCATGCGCTTCTTGCCCTCTTTTTGCTTTTCCAGCAGCTTGCGCTTGCGGGTGATGTCGCCGCCATAGCACTTGGCCAGGACGTCCTTGCGCAGGGCCCGCACAGTCTCGCGGGCAATCACGCGACCGCCGATGGCCGCCTGGATGGCAATCTCGTACTGCTGGCGGGGGATGATCTCCTTGAGCTTCTGGCACAGGACGCGGCCACGGGACTGGGCCTTGCCGCGGTGGACGATGAAGGACAGGGCGTCTACCTTCTCGCCGGCCAAAAGAATGTCGAGGCGGACCAGGTCGCCAGGCCGGTAGTCGGACAGCTCGTAGTCCAGCGAGGCATAGCCGCGGGTACGGCTCTTAAGCTGGTCGAAGTAGTCCATGATGAGCTCGGACAGGGGCATGGACCAGTGCATCTCGACGTTGGTCTCGGACAGGTAGACCATGTCCTCGAAGGTGCCGCGGTGCTCGATGGTGAGGTCCATAACCGCGCCCACATAGTCAGGAGGGACCAGGACCTTGACCTTCAGGTAGGGCTCCTCGATGCGGTCGATTGAGGCGGGGTCGGGCATGTCCTGGGGCGACTTGACGTCTGCGACCGAGCCCCCATGCAGGTAGGCCCGGTAGCGGACCGAGGGGGCCGTGGCGATGAGGTCCAGGTCAAACTCCCGCTCCAGACGCTCCTTGACGACCTCCATGTGGAGCAGGCCCAGAAAGCCTGTCCGGAAGCCGAAGCCCAGGGCCACCGAGGTCTCAGGCTCGTAGACGATGGCCGGGTCGTTGAGGGAGAGCTTATCGAGCGCGTCGCGCAGGTTGTCGAAGTCCGCAGTGTCCACCGGAAAGAGGCCAGTGAAAACCATGGGCTTGACCTCGCGGTAGCCGGGCAGGGGCTCCGCGGCCGGGTGGGAGGCGTCGGTCACCGTGTCGCCCACGCGGATCTGCAGGGGGTCCTTGACGCCCGTGACCAGGTAGCCGACCTCGCCGACGCCCAGGTCAGCCAGGGGGGTCTCGGCCGGCCGGCGGACGCCGACTTCCTCGACCTCGATGGTCATGCCGCTGGCCATGAACCTGATGCGTTGCTTGGTGTAAAGGCGGCCGTCCACGACGCGAACCAGGGCAACCACGCCGCGGTAGGCGTCGAAGTAGGAGTCGAAGATGAGGGCCTTAAGAGGCGCGTCCGGGTCGCCCGAGGGGGCTGGGATGTCCTGCACGATGGTTTCCAGCAGGTCATGGATGCCGATGCCGGTCTTACCGGACACAAGGCAGGCGTCGTCGCAGGGGATGGCCAGGCCGTCCTCAATCTCCTGCTTGACGCGCTCAGGCTCGGCGCTGGGCAGGTCGATTTTGTTGATGGCCGGCACGACCTCCAGGTTGGCGTTCATGGCCAGGATGGCGTTGGAGACCGTCTGGGCCTCCACGCCCTGGGTGGCGTCCACGACCAGCACAGCCCCGTCGCAGGCGGCCAGGGACCGCGACACCTCGTAGGAGAAGTCAACGTGGCCGGGGGTGTCTATGAGGTTGAACTGGTAGGTGTTGCCGTCGTCGGCCTTGTACATGACACGGACCGCCTGGCTCTTGATGGTGATGCCGCGCTCGCGCTCGATGTCCATCGAGTCGAGTATCTGGCTCTCCATGTCGCGCTCGGCAATCGTGTGCGTCTGCTCGAGGATGCGGTCGGCTATGGTCGACTTCCCGTGATCGATATGGGCGATAATCGAGAAGTCTCTGATGAAGTCTGGCGTGTCTGTAGGCATGGGACGCATGATAACGTATGGGTGAGGTATGGGGTGCGCTGATGTAGGTATGTTGACAAGATGAGCGCAGATGATATCTCGTCGCACACAATGATTGAAACAATGATAGAATGTCATGGTTTGATTTGCAGGAGCGCAGGTATCCGTCGCGTACGAAGGTTACTGGCGCAGGTACCTGCGGCCTCTATAAGCACGGGATTTTGAAGGGAATCGTCTCAAGTGGCAAACATCAAGTCTCAGATTAAGCGCAACAAGCAGAACGAGAAGGCCCGCCTGCGCAATAAGGCCGTCCGCTCTGAGCTCAAGACCGCGGTCAAGCGCGTCCAGCAGGCTGTCGCCGCCGGCGACGTCGACCTGGCCCAGGAGCGCGTCTCCAGGGCTTATAAGCTCCTCGATCACGCCGCCGCCAAGGGCATCATCCACAAGAACCAGGCCGCCAACCGCAAGTCCGGCGTGCAGAAGCTGGTCAACAAGATCGCTGCCTAGTCTCCCGGCCTCATACGTTTGCCAAGCGGGCCCGATGGTCATCCATCGGGCCCGCTTTTTGCTGACATATTGCTAGGCGCGCCTGGGCGTGCAGAAGGAGAGAATCCACCTCTGCAGGGCCAGGGTCTTGTCGGGAGTCGACTTGAGGGCGGCCTCACAGGCGCAGGCACCGCGTAGGGCGCCCACTAGCTCCCCCATCGTGTAGTTGCGGGCCCAGGCTGGGAAGTTCCTGACCTGCCAGCCCTGCAGACCCAGCTCTTGGGCCAGGTTCGCCGCTTGACCCCTCCGGGACAGGGACTTGGCCGCGATGAGGTGGCGAATCCGGCTAACCAGAAGCACCTGCAGGCCTACCAGGCCCTGGGCGGGCATGAGGCGCAGCAGGCGCATGGCCTCGGCAGGCTCGCGCTTGGACACGGCGTCGAGCAGGTCCCAGGGTTTGACCTGCGCGATTCTTGCCACGTTGGCCCTCACCAGCCGCTCGGTTATGGGACCGCCGCCCGATGCCAGAGCCAGTTTGCCCACCTCGTTCTCCAGCATCTCGGTCGACTCACCCACCAGCTGGACCAGCAGGTCGGCGGTCGCAGGGTCGATGTCGGAGCCGGCCTGGCGGGCCATGCGGGCCACCAACTCGGGTAGGTCACGGCGCTTGCGAGCCTCGCAGGAGATGACGGCCTTGTCTCCCACCTTGTCGACAGCCTTGTAAAGGCGGGTGGTCTTGGCAAGTTTTTCCGCCGTCATGGCCACGACTGTCGTGGGGCAGGGGTCGGCCAGGTAGTCGACCAGCATCTCGGTCGCAGCCTTGGCCGCCTTGTCCACACCCTCGATGACCACCAGACGAAAGTCCCCGCCAAAGGGCAGGGTGTCCAGTGACGCCCTCAGGGAGGCCGGGTCGGGCAGGGCGGACCCCGAGAACTCCTCGGAGTTGAACTCGGGCTCCCCCGAGGCGGCCAGCCTCTTGCGTAGGCGCTCCAAGGCGGCGCGAGCCTTGACCCGGTCAGGGCCGACGATGAGGTAGGCCGGCAGGAGCCCTCCCCTGCCTGTCTCCATCTGCTCTGCCATCGGTCCCGCCTTTCTCCTGTCTGCCACCATTATGGCGCCCGAGCCTGTTCAGGTTGGCCGGAGCTGAGAATCTCATAGCCTCTCTCGCTCAGGCGCACGTCGATGTCCTGACACCAGATGGTACACCAGACGGCGGCCCCTCCCTGCTCGAGCACGTCCAGGCACTCCTCGCGCGGATGGCCGTAACGGTTGCCCTGGCCCGCGCTTACAATGGCCGCCTCGGGCGCCAAGGACTGCATGGTCTCGGGGGATATCGAGACCGCCGACCCATGGTGGCCCACCTTGAGCACGTCTATGTCGCCCACGGCCCCCTGGGCCACGAGCCGGCTGACCACGTCGTCCTCGGCGTCGCCTGTGAGGAGCATGGAGAACTGCCCCTCGCGCTCAGGCCGGCTGAGCAGACAGACCAGGGACTGGTCGTTGCTATTCCCCTCCACCGGCTTGGTCGGCCAAAGGACCTCGAGCGTGTAGGACCCCAGCTGAATACAGTCGCCGGCGCTCACGCTCACGACCTGGCCCCCGGTGGCAAGGATCGCCTGCTCCAAATCCGGGTCGATTGCCTGAACGCTCTCCCAGACACCCTGGGCCACCACGATGCGTGAGACGCCCACCAGGCCGACCATGTCGTCGAGGCCCCCCACGTGGTCGGCGTCGGTATGGGTGAGCAGGACGGCGTCAAGGCGGGCCACGCGCGCCCTGCCCAAAGCCTGCACCACCGCCTCGTCGGGCCCCGTGTCTACCAGCATGGCGTGGGGTCCGTCCTGAACCAGAATGGCGTCTCCCTGACCCACGTCGAGCATGAGAACACGGGTGGGCGCGAGCAGGACGGACACGTTGAGGACGACAAATACGCAGGTGAGGCAGGCTATCGAGCCTATCCGAAGGCGGCGTCCCGAGGGCAGGGGCCAAAAGAGGTAGACTGCCGCGCAGGCGGCAAAGAGGAGGCAGGCGAGGAGGGGCCCGCTCGCCGCAATCGGCACAGCCGCATAGGGAACGCCAGCCAGTAAGTGCGAGACGAGGCAGACCAGCTTGGCCAGCAGGTAGGGCGGCAGGGCCAGGGCCGGGACCAGCGAGGCCAGGGGCACGCAGACAAGGCCGCAGGCCAGAGCCCCACTCACCAAGGGTCCCACCAGGGCGTTTGCCAAAGGCGAGAGAAGGGACACCATGCCAAAGGCGGGAATCGTCAGGGGCAGGGTGAAGGCCTGGGCAACCAGGGTCATGGCTACCGCATCGGGCAGTGCCTGGGGGCAGCGCGGTCCCATGAGACGACGGGCCAGCTCGCAGCCGTAGGACCCGAAGGCGCACAGGCCCAGAACCGAGAGGACCGAGAGGCCGAAGCCAAGGTCACCCGCCATAGAGGGCCGGCAGAGCAAAAGGAAGAGTGCGCAGAGGGACAGGGCTGACAGAGCGTGGCTGCGCCGGTGGGCAAGCCCTGCGACCAGGGCCGACGACAGCATGAGCAAGGACCGCAGGGCCGAGGCCTGCAAGCCGGTCAGGACCACGTAAAAGGACAGCAAGGCCACCAGGACGGCGAAGCGGGCCCAAGGACGCGCGCCCACCGATCCCGCCAGGGCAAGGACGACCCCGGCGACCACGGCCAAATGGGAGCCCGACACCGCGACCAGGTGGCTGAGGCCCAGGGTCTGAAAGTCCCCTTGCAGCTGGGACCCGCTTGCGTCGCTCTGGTAGCCCAGGACGACGCCCGCAAGCAGGGCCCGCCCGTCGTCAGAGGGAAGGGCGTTTAAGCTCTCGTGCAAGCCGTCCCGCAGCCGGCGCACCCAGCCTAGGGGCCCTGCCTGCCAGCCTGCGTCCTCGATGGCGAACAGACGGACGGAAGCGCAGACGCCCCTAACCCTCATGTCCCGGCCCCAGTCGTCGTCGGAGAGGGACCCCCAGCGGCCGACCGCGGTGACCAGCTTGCCCATTCTGAGCTGGTCGGCTCCCTGGACCTGCGGGGAGACGCTGACCCAGACCGTCCCCCGGTCCACGCCGCCCTTGTCGCTCAGCCGTGCCCGCGCAGTCAGGTTGCCCGTGTCGGATAGCTTGGGGTCGGTCTCCACAAGCAGGGTGTATGACGAGACCGGCGACGCTGTCGCCACGTCAGCCTGGGCTTCCACTGCCTGCAGGTGCAGCCTCATGGACAAGAGGCCAAGGACAAAGGCGCCGGTTCCCAGGCATAGGACGAGAGCCGCCTTACGGTGGGCCTGGACCCAGAGGACCGCCATGGCTGCAATTAGGATGACAGCCAAGACCGTCAGCCCCGCCGAAAGGGTCGCTCCCCCACAAGCAGACAGCATATCTGACAGCTCAGGCCACTCCCCTAGCATGACTGCTGCCGCAAGCCTCTGACCAGCCCAGACAAGGGCCAGAGCCAGCAAGGCGGGCGATAGGGTCGGCCTCAAGGGGTCGTGGCCCCGCCTTATATGAATTAGTCTCTCTTCTGCCTTCGGAGTCGGATTCGGACGAATCATGGCCGGTTCTCACACACAGATGTAGGGAAGGAGGCGCTCCAGCTTCTTCTCGCCGATGCCGCTCACCCTCATGAGGTCCTCGGCCGAGGCAAAGGGCCCGCCATCCTGCCGCTCGGTCAGGATGGCTTGGGCCGTTGCCTCCCCCACCCCGGGCAGGGTCTGGAGCTCCTCGGCGCCGGCGGTGTTGATGTTGACCAGGCCTGTCTGTATGCCAGTACCTGCGCTCACGGTCTGGTCGCCGCCCTCCGTCACCAGGCCCGGGCCCTCCTGGCCCTGAGCAGGAACCACTACCTTGGCCCCGTCGGACAGGGGCGCCGCCTGGTTGAGGGAGAGGGTCTCGGCCTCCTCGGTCAGCCCGCCTGCGGCGACGATGGCGTCCACGACCCGCGCCCCTTGCGCGAGCACATAGACGCCCGGGACCGCGACCGCCCCGTCCACGTCAACGGTTATGCTCTGGACGGGCGTGTCTATGCTTTGGACGGGCGCATCGCCTGCTTCTGCCTGCGATGATGCCTCGCTTGACCCTTCGACCTCCCCTTGCTCCGAGTCAGCCGGCCCTTCGTTCCCGCCCCCCGTGGCCTCGTCGCCGACATCCTGCAGGGAGCTCGCCGACCTGGAGGCGGGCAGAACAGCAAAGCCCCCGCCTCCATCCCCAAAGACACCAGCGTCCCTCAGGGCCATGATTGAGGCTAGGCCTCCCGTGACAAACGCCGCGAGGGCGAGGATGACCAGGGCCGCAAGAACCGGCTTGGACACCTTGTCCAGCCGGAGCCGCTCCAGTATGCGCTCGCAACGCCCCCCTTTCCGCATGTCGTCCGCCGTTCCCGCTCGCCGGCGGGCTTCTCGATAGGTCGCCTTGGATACCTGTGCCATGCCTGCCTCCTTCTGCCCGAAGGTAGCAAGCAAACTGGCCCGGTCCCCAACTTTTTGCTCAATTGCTTAGAGCGGATAACACACAGGCAAAATGCCCTCCCGCACTACGACAAAAGCGCAGCTTGAGGGGGCATGGAGACGAGCTGAAAACTGTTAGGAAAATTGTTAGGATCAAAAAACCGCATTTAGGCCCTTGACAAGCCCTGCCAAAGAGTCATCTGCCGGGGCGGCGGCCGCAGGACAGAGAGGGCCCTACTCTGACTGGCAGACCCTAGCCCGGGTTGCCGCATGTAGGTCCTGGCGGCAGGACTCCTCCACCGGGCCCAGCTCGTCGTGCACATGGGGCATCGACCGGGGCGGCCGGTAAGAGGGGCAGGCAAAGGACCGGTACTCCAGAGAGTCCATCATCTCGTCCAGCATCGCCTCGTGGTCGAACATGTCCCAGGCCTCGTGGGCTTTGCGCAGGCTACAGTGGGTCTCGGGCGTGCGGGGCATGAAGAGGGTGCAGCAATCATCGGCCTTCTGGTTGGAGATGTCGAGCGTCCCCAGCCTCTCGGCCTGGGCCATAATGTCGCGCTTGTCGCTGCCGATGAGTGGGCGCAGGACCGGGATGTCGGCCACCTCGTTGGTGACCGCGATGTTCTCCAGGGTCTGCGAGGCAACCTGGCCCAGGGACTCCCCGGTGACCAGGGCCTTGGCGTTCTCGGCCTTGGCCAGCCGACAGGCAAAGGAAAACATCATGCGGCGGTACATGAGGACTAGCAGGTCGGCAGGGGCAGCCAGGGCAATCCTTCGCTGGACCTCGCCGAAAGGCACAACATACAGACGGGCGAATCCGCCGGCCGGGGCCAGTCGCTCGATGATGTCCTGGACCAGCCACTCGGAGGTGTCAGCGGTCTGGGGGCGGCCCGAGAAGTGCAGGCCCAGCACCACGGCCCCCCGTCTCATCATCTTCCAGGAGGCCACAGGCGAGTCGATGCCGCTCGAGATGAGGGAGACGACCTTGCCGGCGCTCCCTACGGGCAGGCCGCCTATGCCCAGCTCGGAGCGGACGTAGACGTAGACCGAGCCTTGGATGACGTAGACGTTGACAGTCCTGTCTGGCTCGTGCATGCGCACGCCCTTGTCAGGAAAGCAGTCGCAAAGGAAGGACCCCACTTGCTCGTTGAGCTGCATGGAGGTTAGCTGGTAGGTCGTATTGGACCGGCGTGCGCGCACCTTGAAGGTGGAGAAGTCGCCCGAGGCGGCCAGCTCCTCTTGTGCGGCCTGGCAGTACTGTGCGGGGTCGAGCTCGCAGCACTGGGCCCATGAGGCGCGTGCCACGCCGGGGGTGTCCAGCACCCGCCCGTAGGCGGCTTGGGCTTGGTTAGGCGAGGCATTGCTGGAAAGGCGGACCAACAGGTGACCTGAGATGCGGTCGACAGAATCAACCGGCTCCCCCTTGAGGCAAGCCTGCAGGTTTGCTTGCAGGCGCCTTTCAAAGGAAGACCGGTTGTGACCCTTGAGACCTATCTCGTGGTAGTGGACAAGGAAAACGACGCGGGCCATGCAGGCGGCTACTCGCCCAGAAGGTCGCTCGTGGCCTCGACGGCAGGCTCGTCCTCGGCAGTCTCGGTTGCCTCAGACTCAGCGTTTGCCTCTTCAGGAAGCTCGATGTCCACGAGAATCTCATCGACGGCGATGACAGGCTCCTCGGACAGGCTCTTGACGTTGGGCTTGACGAAGCTGAGCAGGCCTTCCCCCATGTTGCCGTCCTCATCGGCACGCGGGGCAATCTCGTCGAAGGCGATGCTAAGTGGGTTAGGCACCGAGCCGTCTTCCGAGGACAGAAACATGGCCACATCCTCGACGCTAGCCAGCTGCTCAGCGCGGTTATGCTGGTTGCGCATCATGTCGTTGATGTCACAGGCGCGACGGGCGGCCATCTCGCAGAGTAGGAAGCGGTTCTCGTTGGTCACGGACAGCAGGTCGTCAATCGTAGGCACAACAACAGACATGAAAAGCCCTCCATCATGCGCACAGCCATAGCGCGGCATCCTTCGAAGGTGCCGCGCTATGGCTCTTTAGCAGTTTTCGTAATATGTAATAGTAGCAGAAAGGTTCTCTACACAGTCCGTCAGGTCGTCGTTCACGATGACCTCATCGTACTTGTCCGCCAAGGCCAGCTCGCCGAGGGCGTTCTTCATACGCAGCTCCAGCTCCTCGGGCGTCTCGGTCCCACGACCCGTCAGGCGAGCTCTCAGCTCGTCGATGCTTGGCGGGGCAATGAAGAGCAAGACCGCCTCAGGCATGAGGCGGCGCACATTGAGCGCCCCCTGGGGGTCAATTTCCAGTATGAGCGAGTTAGTGCTGAGCTGGTCCTCAACCTGGGCCTTGGGCGTCCCGTAGAGGTGGCCGTGGACATGAGCCCACTCGAGGAAACCGCCATGCTCAACCAGGTCCATAAAGCGACTCTCATCCATGAAGTAATAAGAGACGCCCTCCACCTCGCCTGGACGTGGTGCCCTGGTTGTTGCGGAGATACTTAGCGCAAGCTCAGGATGGCGCTGCCGCAGCAGCTTGACGACCGTTCCCTTGCCCACACCGGCGGGCCCGGATATGACAAAGAGGCGATTTCTCGTCACCTAGTTCTGCCTACTTTTCGAGCTTGGCAAGCAGCTGCTCACGCTGGCGGACGCCCAGTCCCTGGACGCGACGGCTCTCGGAGATGCCAATCTCCTCCATGGTCTTCTCAGCCTTGGCCTTGCCGATGCCGGGCATAGACTCAAGAAGGGCGGAAACCCTCATGCGCTTGGCGATGTCAGAGTCCATCTCAAAGACCTGTTTGAGGGTGACGTTGCCAGCCTTGATATCGCGACGCAGCTGGGCCCGCTCGCGACGGGCTTCCTCGGCCTTCTTCAGATTCTGCTGACGCTCCTCATCGGAAAGTTGCGGAAGTGCCATGATGCCTCCAAACGTTAGATGATGTGCCACGTACCGCGTGGCAGTCCGGGACCGCGTCCTTGACATACAGGCAGCGGCAGTGGTAACCGATAAGTAACGATATCTCACTACCTGGGGCTTTGCAAGTACGAGCATGGAAAAGGTTGGTAAAGGGCCTTCCTCTCCACACCGGGCCTTACAATCCCCACGAGCTGTCGCTGACAATGACGCAGTTTTACCCCCCTCCCTAGTTTAAAACCCCAAGCACTTCCTCGCAAATGGAGCCGAAGGCTGCCAGGGGGTCGTGCGCCTTTGTGATGGGCCTCCCCACGACCAGATGGGAGGAACCCGCTGCTATGGCCTGTGCAGGCGTGGCCACCCGGGCCTGGTCGCCTGCTGCAGAGCCTGCCGGCCGCACGCCCGGGGTGACCACCAGGGCATCAGGCCCCAGGGCCTGCCTCATGACGGCCGCCTCGTGTGGAGAGCACACCACGCCGTCCGCACCGGCGCCGAGGGCCAGGCGGGCTAGGAGCTCGGCCTGTTGAGCCGCTGGCCGGTCCACGCCAATAGACCGCAGGGTCTGCTCGTCTATGGAGGTGAGGACGGTCACAGCCAAGAGCTTGGGCTGGGGCAGACCGGCCTTTTGGGCGCCCTCGTCAAGCCCCTGCCGGGCGGCTGCCACCATGGCGGCGCCTCCTTGGGCGTGGACCGTGAGCATGCGGGCGCCGAGGCTGGCCAGGACCCGGGCCGCCTGTTGGACCGTGTTGGGGATATCGTGGAGCTTGAGGTCGAGGAAGACAGACAAGCCTTTATGTGCGAGCTGTGAAACGATGCCGGCCCCAGCGTTGTAATACAACTCCATACCGACCTTGACCCAGCGCAGGTCAGGACCCAGCCCGTCGGCCAGCTCCAGGGCCCGCGGCGCATCGCAGTCCAGGGCCACTATGACATGCTCGGCGGCATCCGCCAGTGTGCGCTTGCCCTCCTCTAGCATTCAAAGGCCCCTCTCAGCTCGGCGATGTCAGACACGCCCTGGCGGGCGGCCCAATCCTGCAGCCCCTTGACCACCTTGGCCGCGCAGCCGGGGTCGACAAAGGACGCCATACCCACGGAGACGGCCGTGCAGCCTACCAGGATGAATTCAGCAGCGTCGCGCCAGCTCATGATGCCCCCGATGCCGCAGACCGGGATTTTGACCGCCTTGCAGGCCTCCCAGGCCATGCGGACGGCTATGGGGTGGATGGCCGGGCCGGAAAGCCCCGCCGTGGGCCGGGACAGGTAGGATTGGCGGGTCTCGACGTCGATGGCCATGGAGGGGATGGTGTTGATGAGAGACAGGGCATCCGCGCCCTCGGCCTCGAGGACCTTCGCAATCTCGGGCACGCGGGTAGGGGCCATCTTGACTACAATCGGCCGCTTAGTCAGGGGTCGCAGGGCCCTCATGACCTCGGCGGCGCCCTCGGGCGTGGACCCCATGGCAGCCCCGCCCTTGGCCACGTTGGGGCAGGAGATGTTGATCTCGAAACCCGCTGCCCAAGGGGCCAGCTCGTCGTACATCTCCAGCGCCCGCGCGTACTCCTCCACCGAGTGGCCAGCCACTTGGCAGATGACCGAGGTTTGCTGGGAGAGCTCCTCCAGATAGGCGCCGGTCCCCTTCACGAACGCCCCGACACCCGGGTTCTGCAGGCCCACGCAGTTGATGAGGCCGCTGGGGACCTCGTGCATGCGGGGCTGGGGGTTGCCCGGCCAGGCCTCGGCAGCCGTGCCCTTGGTGGTGATGGCGCCCAGCTCTGCGGGGTCGAGGAAGTGCTGGACCTGCCAGCCTGCTCCGAAAGTGCCCGACGCGGTATTGACCGGGTTCTTCATGGGGATGCCGCCCAGGTCCACGGCCATGCTCACGCTGCTCACCATGCCACCTCCTGGGCGTCGAAGACCGGGCCGTCCATGCAGACGGCGAGCTTTCCGGTAAGGCTGTCGGCACCGTCGACCGGGCAGGTGCCGCAGATGCCAAAGCCGCAGCACATCCCCGCCTCCATGGAGACCTGGCAGGCCACGCCCGCCTCCTTGGCCAGTTTGACGATGCCCGCCATCATGGGACGGGGGCCACACACGCAGACCAGGTCATAGGCGTTCTGGGCAAGGAGCCGCTCCACAGCCGCGGAGGCAAAGCCCTCGATACCCCGGGTCCCGTCGTCGGTCGTCACCACGAAGTCACGGATGCCTATCGCGCGGGCCTCGTCCTCCAGGACAATCTGGGCCGCCGTCTGGGCGCCCTCCACCAAATCGACTGCAACGCCCCGGGCAGCCAGACCCTCGGCCGCGGCAAGGGCGGGTGCCATGCCCGACCCGCCGCCCACGCACAGGGCGGCCCTGGCTCCAGCGGGAAAGCGCCAGCCGTGGCCGGCGGGCCCGATGAGGGAAAGCTCGGTTCCCGCAGGCAGGGCGGCCATGCGCTCGGTGCCCTTGCCGACGACGCGATAAGCCACATCGATTGTGCCTGCCTCAGGGTCCGCCTGAGAGTAGGACATGGGCAGGCGCAGGAGCTCGGACGGGTCGCCGGGGACCTCGATGTTCACGAACTGGCCCGGCTGGATGTCCTTGGCCACCTGGGGGCAGGAAAAGACGGTCAGCATGTAGCTGGGTGCCAGCTGCCTGGTCGAGACGACGCTCGCCGGATACAAGTAGGCGCTGGACGGTTCTGTGGGCACGTGGGCTCCTCTCTCTTCACACTCTTCACTCTTCAAAATCACTTGCCAGTGGCCGGGACGCGCGCGGCCGGCTCGGAAGGGGTCTCGCGCCCTAGGCCTGGACGACCTCGCCGTGGGCCAGAATTGGCTTTCCGGCCACAAAGGCCCAGGTGGCGCGCCCGTCCAGCTCGGTCCCGATGAAGGGGGTGTTCTTGGCGGTGCCGGCCAGGAAGTCCTCGGTTACCGTGAAGGACGCATGGGGGTCGACCAGGGTCAGGGTTGCCTCGCGGCCGCGCTCGATGCTGACCGGGTCCAGGCGGCAGCGGCTGCGGGGGTTGATGCAGCAGACCTCCACCAGGCGCTGCCAGCTCATCTGGCCCGTGTTCACCAGCTTGGTCACCAGTAGGGGCAGGGCGGTCTCCAGGCCAATGATGCCGAAGGGGGCCCGCTCGAACTCCAGGGCCTTCTCATGGGCGGCGTGGGGGGCGTGGTCGGTCACATAGCAGTCAATCTCGCCGGAGCAGAGGGCCTCGCGCAGGGCCTGAGCGTCCTCGGCCGTGCGCAGGGGTGGGTTCATCTTGTAGTTGGTGTCGTAGGCGTCGGTAATGTCGTCCTCGCAGAGGAAGAGATGGTGGGGGCAGACCTCGCAGGTCACGTCGTCGCCGCGCAACTTGGCCTGGCGGACAATCTCCACGCCGGCCGCGGTGGTGACATGGGCGGCATGGAAGGCACAGCCCGTGAGCTCGGAGAGCCGGATGTCGCGATCAATGTGGATCTCCTCGCCCTGGGCGGGCCAGCCGGCAAGGCCCAGACGGGTGGAGGCCCGGCCCTCGTTCACGACGCCATGGCCCACCAGGGAGTCGTCCTGGCAGTGGGAGATGACGACCTTGTCGAACTGGACCACGTAGTCCATGACCGTGCGCATGATGCCCGCGTACTGGACGCCATGCCCATCGTCGGAGAAGGCCACGGCCCCGGCATCCACCATGTCGCCAATCTCGGCCAGCTGCTCGCCCTTCTCCCCCATGGTGAGGGCGCCTATTGGGTGGACGCGGGCAAGGCCGGCCTCGCGGGCCTTCTCATACTGGTAGGTCACGACGGCGCCGGTGTCGCAGACGGGCACCGTGTTGGGCATGGTGGCGACGTCGGTGTAGCCGCCCTTGGCAGCCGAGCGGACGCCGCCGGCGATGGTCTCCTTGTACTCCTGGCCGGGGTCGCGGAAGTGCACGTGCATGTCGAGGGGCCCGGGAATGAGGACCTTGCCGGCCCCGTCTATGACCTGGGCCCCCTCGGCTGCGGGGATGGCCTCCACGCCCTCGATAGTCCCGTCCTCGCCGATGAGCACGTCCCTTATGTCGTCCAGGCCCGCCTGGGGGTCCACGACCCGGGCGCCCTTAATGAGATAGCGCATTGTCTTCGCCTCCAAGGAGCAGGTAGATGGCCGCCATGCGGACCGAGACGCCCGCGTTGACCTGGTTCAGGATGAGGGCGCGGTCGGAATCGGCCACGGCGCTGGTAAGCTCCACGCCACGGTTGATAGGGCCGGGGTGCATGATGACCGCCTGGGGCCCCATGAGGCCCATGCGGCGCTCGTCCATGCCGAAGAGCCGGGAATACTCGCGCACCGAGGGGATGGCCGCCCCTTCCAGCCGCTCGTTTTGGACGCGCAGCATGTAGACGATGTCCAGGTCGGGCAGGATGCCGTCCAGGTTGGAGGTAGAACCCGCCCCCAGGGCCTGGGGCATGATCGGCAGGAAGGTCTGCGGGCCCACCAGGGTGACCTCGGCCCCCATGGTGCGCAGGGCCGGCACCAGCGAGCCGACGACGCGGGAGTGCAGGGCGTCGCCCACGATGCCCACGCGCAGCCCCTCCACGCGCCCGAAGCGCTTGCGCATGGTGTAGAGGTCGAGCAGGGCCTGGGTCGGGTGGGCGTGCTTGCCGTCGCCGGCGTTGATGATGCGGGCCCGGGAGGTGCGCTCGATAATCTCGGGCGAACCGGCGAAGCGGGCCCGGCAGATGTACATGTCCACGCCCATTGCGTCCATGGTCTTGACGGTGTCCACGAGCGACTCGCCCTTAGCCACCGAGGAGGAAGAGCCTGCGATGGCGATGGTGTCGGCGCCCAGGCGCTTGGCCGCCAGCTCGAAGGAGCTCTTGGTGCGGGTGGAGGGCTCGAGGAAGAGGTTCACGATTGTACGGCCGCGCAGGGTGGGCAGCTTCTTAATGACCCGGGCGTTGATTTGCTCGAAGGTCTGTGCCGTGTCCAGGACCTGCTCTATGTCGTCACGGGTCAGGTCGGTTGTGTTGATGAGGTTGCGCACGCTCAGCATGCGGCCTCGCCCCCTAGGGCCCCGCGGTCGGCCTCGCGGCGGGCCTTGTACTGCTTCCAGGTCTGGGCGTCCCAAATCTCCACGGCCGCGTGGTCGTCGAAGGGAGGCAGGGCCAGGCGGACGGTCTCGGTGCGGGCCGAGGGGACGTTCTTGCCCACGTAGTCGGCCCGGATGGGCAGCTCACGGTGTCCGCGGTCAACCGCGACGGCCAGGCGCACGCAGGCGGGGCGGCCGAAGTCCATGAGGGCGTCCAGAGCAGCGCGGATGGTGCGGCCGGTGAAAAGGACGTCGTCGACGAGGACAATCCGCTTGCCCTCTATGTCGACGGGCAGGCTGGTGGAGTGGAGCACCGGTGCCAGCCTGGTGCCGAAGTCATCGCGGTAAAGGCTGATGTCGAGCGAGCCCAGGGGGACCTCGACCCCTTCAATCTCATCGATGCGCTGGGCTAGGAGGCGGGCCAGCTGCTCGCCGCGGGTCACGATGCCCACCAAGATGAGGTCCTCGGCGCCGTCGTTGCCCTCGAGAATCTCGTGCGCGATTCGCGTGAGGGCACGGCTCAGCACCTCCTCGTCCATGACGACGGTCTTGGGGGCGAGCGGTCCTGCCGCCTGCCCGGAGAGGTCCTGCATGGTGCCTCCTTTCTCCCCCGGGCGCACATCCCTGCCCGGCGGGCCTGCGACGATGGCGATGTCCGAGACGACCTAGATGCCAGCGCTTTTGGTGAGCGTGGGGTTGAGCCGGTTAATCTTGAGCTTGCGGTCGACATACAGACTAAACCGCGAGAGGGCAAAGAGGAAGCCGTTGTTGCGCCAGGCGTAGAAGAACTCCTCGACCAGGGCCCGGCGGTAAAGCCACTTGTTGAACGTGGGCTCGATGCCGCGCACTTTGCAGTAGAGCTGTTTCATGGGGTTGGGCACGTTCTTGTTGTCCAGCATGTCGTCGGGGTCGATGCGGGAGAACATGTTCTGCATCTTGCCTTCGGCGTCAGAGCCAGCGATGTTGCTCTCCATCATGATGCCCGACAGATACATGACCCCACGCACCGCGTGGGCCGCCCGCACTCCGTGGTCATGGACGCCCAGGTCGTCCAGGATGTCGGTCATGTTGTTCCAGCGTGTGAAGGCCAGGTCGGTAGACTTGAGCATGGACGAGGACCCAGGCAGGTCTTCGCGGTAGCAGTAGTACTCGCGGTCGAGGAAGACGATGGACTTAGCCTGGCAAAGGGTCTGCACCAGGAAGGGGTTGTCCACCCAGCCGCCGCCCTTGGCCTCCATAAAGCGGATGCCGTGATCTTCGATGAAGCTGCGCAGGTACAGGGCGCTCCAGATCGAGGGGTGGTGCTGGAGCAGGCGCGGGCAGTCCTCGATGACGAAGGGCTGGCTCTTGACACGGACGCGGTTGTAGTAGGCGCAGTGGTAGAGGTGCTCCTTGGGCGTGCAGGGCCAGACCACGCGAGTGTAGGCGCTCTTGACGACCTCGGGGAGCTCGGGGAAGCTGCGTGCGTAGTCCATCATGTCGTCGTAGAAGTGGGGGCGCACGTAGTCGTCAGGCTCCACGATGGCGATGTAGGTGCCTTTTGCCTCGGAAAGGCCCCGGTTGCAGCCCGACCCGTAGCCGCCGTTGGGCTTGTCGATGACCCGGACCCGGCTGTCCTTGGCTTCGTGGGCCCGCATAATCTCAAGGCTGTTGTCGGTGGACCCGTCGTTGACGACGATAATCTCCAGCTGGGCCCGGTCGTTTTCCTCGACGGAGGAAAGGCACTGGTCGAGGAACTGGCCGGTGTTGTAGGTCGGGACGATAATCGTCACATCGGGATTCTGAGTCATCTGAGTTCGAATCTCCTTGGTCTTGCGGCTTGAGGCGGCTGCTGTCTTGCGTCTGGCTCCTGGTCAGGTCGTCGCGTGCGGGAGGAAGGCTATCGGCAGGCAGGGCCTAGGACCCGTCGGCCAGGTGGCTGTAGGCGGCGCAGACCTCCTTAGCCGGCCCCACCATGCGGAGCTGGCCCTTCTCAATCCAGGCGGCTCGGTCGCACATGCGCTCAATCTGATCGGTGCTGTGGCTCACCAGAAGGACCGTGACGTTGGCGTTGTCGATGAGGTACTGGATGCGATCCTCGCACTTCTTTTGGAAGAGGAAGTCGCCCACCGACAGGACCTCATCCACGATGAGCAGGTCGGGCTCGGTGGCTGTGGCGATGGCAAAGGCTATGCGGGCCACCATGCCCGAGGAGTAGTTCTTGAGGGGCATGTCCAGAAAGTCGCGCAGCTCGGCGAAGTCCACAATCTCGTCGAAGTGCGCGTCGATGAACTTCCTTGAGTAGCCGAGCAGGGCGCCGTTGAGGTAGATGTTCTCGCGGGCCGTGAGCTCGGCGTCAAAGCCGGCCCCCAGCTCAATCAGGGGGGCGATGGTGCCATGGACCAATGCCTTGCCGAAGGTGGGTTCCAAGACGCCGGCGATAATCTTGAGCATGGTGGACTTGCCCGACCCGTTGGTGCCCACCAAGCCGAAGACGTCGCCCCGCCTGACCTGGAAGGTAATGTGGTTGAGGGCGCGGAACTCCTTGAACATGAGCTCTCTGCGAATCAAGGCGATGAAGTACTCCTTGAGGCTGTTAAGCCTTTGGTTGGCGATGTTGAAGACCATGGAGACGTCGTCAACGTCCACGATGACATCGCGGTCGTCCTCGGGCCCCTCGGTGACGCCAGCTTGCTGGGCAGCTTGGGCCTGGGCGGCGCTTTCCTGCTGGGCTGCCTGAGCCTGGGCGGCGCTTTCCTGTGTGGAGGTGGTGTCCAAGGCTGCCCCTTAGATGTAGAGGATGAACTTGTGCTGTGTGCGGCGGAACACGATGATGCCGACCGCCAGCGTAACCACGGCAAAGAGCAGGCAGATGAGGTTCTCGGTCAGGCCGGGCATGGTGCCGTACATGAGGGTGTCGCGGAAGTAGACCACGTAATGGTACATGGGGTTGAACTTCTCTATGACCACCAGCAGGTGGGCCAGGCCCTGGTCGGCCAGGGAGCCCAGGAAGGTGGTCAGGTCCTGGGGCCAGAAGATGGGCGTGAGGTAGTTCCAAGCCATGATGATGACGCCCCACAGGTGCATGACATCGCGGAAGAAGACTGAGAGCGACGACAGGATGAGGCCTATGCCAGCCGCGAACAGCAGCACATAGACGATGACCAGCAGGGCCCCAAGCATGCTGGGCGTAGGCGCGATGCGGAAGAAAAGCATGACCGCCAGGACCGCCACCAGGGAGAGGGCGAAGTTGACCAGGGAGAAGAGGACCTTCTCTATGGGAAAGACCGCCTTCTGCACGCGGACCTTCTGTATGAGGGAGGCCGCCCCCAGGACGGACCCCATGGCCCCGTTGGTCGCGTCGGCCATCAGGGACCATAGGACCGTGCCCAGGATTAAGTAGACCGGGTAGTTCTCGATAGGGAACTTGAACATGTTCGAGAACACGATGGTCATGACAATCATCATGAGCAGCGGGTTGAGGACGCTCCAGAACATGCCGAGCACGCTGCGGCGGTACTTGAGCTTGAAGTCCTTTGAGACCAGCTGCTGGAGGATGAACAGGGTGCTGCGCTGCACTTGCCTGCGCGCGGCTCGCCTGCCCTCCGCGATTCCCTTCTGAGTGCTCGTTAGAGCTGCCACGTCGCCGTGTCTCCGTCTCGTGTCGTCCTGTCAGCTTCCCAAGGCCGGCCTGCCTGAAGCCACGCTGGGCATGGGACCCCGCGCGGCGTCAGGGCAAAGCCGCTAATCCTTGGAGTTTATCATACGGGCCACCGCCCATTGTGGCACGCGTATGGGTTGGGCCCCAGGTCTTGCCAGGAAGGCCTGCCTTCCGCCTCAGGCCTGCCGGGCTGCCAGCCTCCTGACCATGTACTGGAGGATTCCCCCGTTGGCCATGTAGAGAGCCTCGGTGGGGGTGTCCACGCGGGCGGTCGTGGTGAAGACGACGCTGCTCCCATCGGCTCTGGTGGCGGTCACCTCCACGCTGACGGGCAGGCGGGCCTGGGCAAAGTCGATGGCGGGGATGCTGTAGGCCTCCGTCCCGTCAAGGCCCAGCTCCTGCGCCCCCTGGCCTTCGGCAAACTGCAGGGGCAGGACCCCCATGCCAATCAGGTTGGACCGGTGGATGCGCTCAAAGGACTGGGCCAGGACGGCGCGCACGCCCTGGAGCATGGGGCCCTTGGCCGCCCAGTCGCGGCTCGACCCGCTGCCATACATCTTGCCTGCCAGGACCACCAAGGGGACGCCGGCCTGATCGTAATCCCGAGAGGCGTCCCACACGCTCTTGTAGTTCCCCGTCAGAAGGTCCCGCGTCCAGCAGCCCAAGCGGCCGTCAGCCAGAAGGTTGCGAAGCTTGACGTTGGCAAAGGTGCCCCGTTCCATGACCTCGTGGTTGCCCCGGCGGGACCCATAGGTGTTGAAGTCAGCGTCGGCAACCCCGTGTTCCCGCAGGTAGGCGGCTGCGGGAGAGTCGGGCGCAATGGAGCCGGCCGGCGAGATGTGGTCGGTGGTGATGAAATCGCCCAGGAGCAGCAGGGCCCGTGCTCCCTCGATGGGGGCCGCCAGGGCCGGGTCGGCGCCCATGCCGTCGAAGTAGGGCGGGCGGCGTATGTAGGTGGAGGCCAGGTCCCAGGCGTAGGTCGTGGAGGCCTGGGCGCTCAGGCCCTGCCAGCTGGCACTGCCTTGGGTGATGTTCTGGGTGGAGGCGGCGTAGAGGTCGGCGTCCACATAGCGGGCGACGATGGCGGCCACCTCCTCGTCCGAAGGCCAGATGTCCCGCAGGAAGACCGGGCCCTGGGCGTCTTGACCCAGGGGTTGGGCCTCGAAGTCAAAGTCCATGGTGCCGGCCAGGGCGAAGGCCACGACCGTGGCAGGGGCGCCCAGGTAGTTCTGCCCCACATCGGGCGAGATGCGGCCCTCGAAGTTGCGGTTGCCCGACACGATGGCCGCCAGGTCAATCTGGGAGGCGACCTGGTGCATGGGGGCGGAGAGGGGACCGGAGTTTCCGATGCAGCTCATGCACCCAAAGCCGGCCGTGTAGAAGCCCTGTCTCTCCAGGTCTGTCAGAAGGCCTGCCCGCCTGAGCAGGAGCTCGGAGGCGTGGCTGCCCGGCGAGAGCAGGCGCTTGACCCAAGGCTTGGCGATGACGCCGCGGACCGCCGCCTTGCGGGCGAGCAGGCCGGCCGCCACCATCATGGCCGGATCGGCCGTGGTTGTACAGGAGGTGATGGCCGCGATGGCCAGGGCGCCACTTGCCAGCCGGTAGGTCTTCCCATCCAGCTCCACCTGGGCGGTCTTGTCCCGGTCAAAACCCCGGTCCGCGATGACCTGCTCCACCCGGGCGCGCACGCCGGCCACGGGGATGCGGTCGTGCGGGCGAGCGGGACCGGCCACAGACCGCTCAACGCAGGAGAGGTCGAGCTCGATGACGTCGGCATAGGCGTGCCGGGCAGCCGGGTCGGCCCAGAAGCCTTGGGCGTGCGCGTAGGCCTCGATGAGGGCGACCTGGTCGGCCGGACGGCCGGTGGCCCGGTAGTAGTCGAGGGTCCGCTCGTCACAGGGGAAGAGCAGGCAGGTGCAGCCGTACTCGGGCGACATGTTAGACACGCAGGTGCGCTGAGTGGCCGAAAGGGTCGCCACGCCCTCGCCAAATGCCTCGACGTAGCAGCCCACGACCCCGCGGGCGCGCAGGGTCTGGGCGACAGTCAGAGCCAGGTCCATGGCGCTCACGCCTTGGGACAGACAGCCCGTCATGTGGATGCCGTAGGTCTTGGGGACCAAGAGGGGTATGGGCTGGCCCAGGGACGCGGCCTCGGCCTCGATGCCGCCCACGCCCCAGCCCAGGATGCCAATCCCGCCGATGGTTGTCGTGTGGGAGTCAGTGCCCACGACCGTGTCGAAATAGGCCAGAGGGTCGCCGCCGTCCGCCTGGTCCTTGACGGCTACGCCGCTGGAGAGCAGCTCGATGTTCAGCTGGTGACAGATGCCCGCGGCCGGGGGCAGGACGGAAAGGTTGGACAGGGACCCCTGAGCCCACTTGAGGAAGCGGTAGCGCTCTAGGTTCCTGTCGAACTCAATCCGCTCGTTCTCCTGGGCCGCCTCGGGGCAGCCGGCCACGTCTCCGATGACCGAGTGGTCGATGACCAGGTCGCAGTGGACCAGGGGGTTCACCCGCTCGGGGTCCCCGCCTAGGGCCTGGACGGCCTCGCGCATGGCGGCAAAGTCGGCCATGACGGGCACGCCAGTGAAATCCTGGAAGAGGACGCGGGCCGGCATGAACTCGACCTCGGACCCGGTCTGGCCGGCCAGGCCTGCCCTCACCAGGGCCTGGGCAGCCTCGAGCCCGGCGGCGGTGGCACCCGACTGCCTGAGCACGTTCTCAAGCAGAACCTTGAGGGCGTAGGGCAGGCGGTCAGCCCCGGGGACGGCCGTGATGTCGTAGTAGCGGTAGCGCCTGTCGCCAACGGCAAGCGTGTGTATGCAGTCCAGAGCCTGGGTCATAGTAGGGTCCCTCCCCCGCCCGCAGGCGGCCTTCCGCTGGAAGCGCAGAAACGCAGACCAGCCTTGGGATGCAAAGAAGCCGCAAAGATTGTATGCCAGGCAAGGACTTGGGCAGGTATCAAGCCTGTTACCAACGAAAAAGCCCCGCTTGGTAATCCCAGACGGGGCCTTGAAGGCATGGTGCCCCCTGACGGGCTCGAACCGTCGACCTTTCGCTCCGGAGGCGAACGCTCTGATCCACTGAGCTAAGGGGGCGTATATGAAAAAAGCCGCGTGAGACCCGCGGCCGAGATGTCGTGGCTCCCCGAGCAGGACTCGAACCTGCAACAACTCGGTTAACGGCCGAGTGCTCTACCATTGAGCTATCGGGGAATGGCAAATCCCTGTCAGAAGAAATGGCTCCCCGAGCAGGACTCGAACCTGCAACAACTCGGTTAACGGCCGAGTGCTC